>NZ_JAYFUL010000007.1:0-191547 GCF_034928825.1 Arcicella aquatica
TAACTCTTGAACTTTTTCTCGTTTGAACGATTCACTAAAAATCCGTCGTTGACGAATCTTTAAATTTGTACTTTTTTTAGAATCTGATTTCGATTTGCTCATAAATAAGTTGATTTTTTGTCAACCTATTTTAGGCAAGCACAATTCCTCACTCAAAACTCACAACTCATCACTCTCTACGCTTCTGCTACTGATTTTCTTGGAAAAGATTTCAAGGCGATTAATAAAGCAATAATCGTTAAGACTGCTGCCATCATAAATGCTGCCCCTGGGAAGAAAACAGGTGCATTTTCTGCTGAGAAATAAGCAAATAAATTGGATGCTAACAAAGGTCCGAAGATAGTTGTTACACTTTGTAAACTGGTTAAACCTCCCTGCAATTCTCCTTGCTCATTAGCAGGTACTTGTTTCGAAATTATACTTTGTAATGCTGGTCCCGCAATACCGCCTAAGCCAAAAGGAATCATAAAAGCGTACATCATCCAACCTTTGGTAGCTAATGCAAACAAGGCAAAGCCTGCTGCATAAAATAACAAACCTACCATCACAGAATTTCTATCTCCTAATTTTGGATTAATGATTCTGTTTAAACCTCCTTGAACAATGGCAACAACTAGCCCCACAAACGATAGTGAATAACCAACTTCTGCTAAAGTCCAATTAAATTCTTTCATGGTGAAATATGACCAAGTGCTTGGGTGTGTTTGTCCTGCTAATTGCAAACAGAAAAATGCACCTACCAATCCTAATACTACTGGGTAGCGACCCAAGCTTTTTAATGAACCTACTGGATTAGCACGTTTCCAATCGAAATCTCTTCTATTTTCTACCTTCAATGATTCTGGCAATACAAAATACCCGTACAACCAATTCAACAATGTTAAAGCGGCTGCTACAAAAAATGGTACTCTCACGCCGATATCCCCTAATACGCCTCCAATGACTGGACCAATAATAAAACCAACCCCAAAGGCAGCGCCAATCATCCCAAAGTTTTTAGAGCGGTTTTCATCATTTGAAATATCAGCGATGTAAGCTGAGGCTGTGGTGAAGCTTGCCCCTGTGATTCCTGCAATGATTCGCCCAACAAACAACCACGCAATGGTTGGTGCAAAACCCAGCAGAATATAGTCTAACCCAAAGCCAAAAAGTGACCCTAAAATAATAGGGCGACGACCATACTTATCACTTAGTCCACCAAGAATGGGTGAAAAAATAAACTGCATACAAGCATAAGCGGCCATCATCACACCTGAATATTGTGATGCTTCGCTAAGACCTTTACCAGTAAGTTCTTGTAATAATTTAGGCAAAACAGGTATAATAATCCCTATTCCTAAAACATCAATCAATATAGTAATGAAAATAAATACAATAGCAGGGTTTCGTTTTGCTGACATGAGAGAAGAAGTGGATTCACAGATAATAATTATTCAGCAAGTTAAACATTTTTTTATAAAAGAGACAGCCTTTTACATAGAAGGCTTCCCTCACTTAGGCATAATATAACACAAAGTTTATCTACCAAAATAGGTGAAATTATATACGTCAATCAATTATTTTTTTATTTTGATAACCAGCCAGAACTCCTTGAAATTCAATACCAATATTGTGTCACTAACGTTTCTGAACCTCACATGATGATGTACCTAGCTTGTTTAAGCGATAAAGGTTGTATAGTTTTGTAAAAATCAGCTAATATTATTGTTGAAGCTGTTTAAACTTTCCCTTTCGGGTTAAACTAAGTCTTTTAGAATAGCTTGTTCCAAAATTTACTCAACGTAGCGATGCTATGCTTCCCAAATTTTGAAAAAATCAATTCTAAAATACAATACTTTCACCTCAGAAACCGAAAGTTTAAACAGCTTCGTAAACAATAGATTTAAAAACCAATCTATTTTCCTTTTTTGCTTTGCGGTGTAAGTCCTTTCAAGCTTCTGTAAGCTAAACATAAGTAACTAAATCCTTGCTTATTATTTTTGTTAAAAACATGAAAAAACTATCAAACTTATTTGTAGTCATTTTAGTGGCTTTGGTTTCTGCGTGCGGTGTTACGCCAGATATTCAACCAACAACAGTGAATAATACTTTACCTGCTGCAACGGGCGGACTAGATGTCACCTTTACAGACCCAACTATCAATGCAACATCATCAGTTGTAGCGGCAAATGGGGATAATGTAAACGTATCGTTATTAATCAAGAAAACAGCATCAGGGGGCAAACCTCGTATCCTTCGGGTTTTCGTAGAAACCACTGCGAATTATCGTCCTGCCAATGCCACCCCTTTGTTCGAAATTAAATTGAAGAATAAAGACGAACAAACACAGACGATTGACTATACTGTTTCGCCTACGTCAGGAAAAGTTTATATTCATTTTGATGTATATGATAACACTTCAACCGATGCTAATAGTACTTCTGCGAATGTAACGCGTAGAACCTTAGTCGTAAATGTTTCTTCTGAAGCTCAAATTGCTTCTTGGCCTTCTATTACTTTGGGTGCTCAATCGAATGCAGCAGGGTCAAGGGTAACTTCAGCTACAGGTGATATTTATAAAGTATGTGATTTGGATTCAAACATGAAGTATGTGGATATTACGTATGCATCTGTGGGTTCACCTGTCAAATCAACGTTGATGTCTAATCCAGCCAGAAGTGCTAGCTTTAGTTTAAGTACCACAGCTACTGCTACTGATTGCTCAGGTTCTTACACGGGCGGAGGTTCAGCTACGTATTTTGCGTTAGCGCCTACTTCTGTAGATTTTGCCACTGCCAATGATGTAACATTAGGAGCTTTGAGCATCTCTAATACTGCTCCTCAATTCATTGCTGTTGAATCAGGCAAAGTGTATGCTTTCTTGAATGGTAGAGGGAAAAAGGGGCTGGTTAAAATCAATAATATCGTAGCGGGTGTAGCTGGCACTATTGATTTCGATATTAAAGTGCAGAAATAAAAATTAGTACACATAAGTATATTTATTTCCCTAAAAACGATTGTAGCATTTACTACAATCGTTTTTTTTGTAGGGGTATTTCGTATTTACTTTGTCATAACATAGATGACTATCTCGTATTAGATTACTAAGGAATAATGATTAGATCAATGAAACGTTATTTCTTAAAAAGTCTTAAATAAAGCTTCTGTACTTACAGCTTTCTTGTTTGATATTAGTTAAGCAAGTACTTTCGTCATCAAATAAAAACACTTAAACATTCAAATCATCTCTTACACTATGTCAAACAAAAAAACACTCATGCTTGTCATGTTATTTTTCATGATAAGTTTTCTCTCTAAAGCCCAGTATGAAAAAGATACTAAATTTTGGCAAGTACAAGGTACCTTCAGTGGAAATATTGCCACTACCAACACTAAAGGAGCTGCCATTTTTACTACTGACAACGCTATCCACAATTTAGCCCTTACTTTTAAAAGAGCTGTATTTACTGAGGATTTTTTGGCTAAGGGATGGCTGTTGGATTATAACCTACAATCAAACAGTTACGCTAGTAATAATATATCTTCAAACAACAACTATTTTCATACCATAAAAGCTGGTTATTTTGTGGATAAATTTAAGCCCTTGAATAAATCATTAGCTATTTATGGAGAAATCGAAGGAAAAGTAGGTTATGGATTCAGAACTGGCAATATTAACTACACTTATGACTACAATACTTATCAGCTAGAAGTGGGGGTAAACTTCGGCGTTCGTTATTTCTTAAAGAAAAATCTGTTTATCAACGGGCAAACTTCTTTGGTAAATTTGAATTTACAACATTCTAAGATAGGAATAGAACAACAGACGAATTTAAACCTCAATAGTATCATGAATGTGAATTCATTATCCATTTCAATCGGCAAAACATTCTAAACCTTTATTAAGATGAAATCAAACATAAAATTAATATACATTTTTGTGATAGTATTGTTAGCTAATACTTATTCAAAAGCTCAGTTTAATGCTGGCGACTCTTTTTTACAAGGCTCATTCAACGTTCAACAGCCCTTAAGTTCAAGCGATAATTTTTCGACACAAAAGAACTATTCAATTGGGGTAGACTGGGGGAAATATAATACTAAAAATACAGCCAGTATTCTTTCACTGAACATCAATTACACGAATCAAGATTATCAATATTCAGCAGTTCAAAGCAAGGCTCTGAATATCAGTTTAAACAAAGGTCATGAATATTATAAAAATATCTTTGGAAAAATTGGCATTTACGGACGTATTATGGGAGGAGTAAATTATGGAAATCTGCAATCTACAACATTCCAAAGTAGTTCTTCAATCGGTTATACCCAACAAACTATTAATAGTATTGGATTAAATTTGACCGGAAATGGTGGAATAATGTATCGTTTGAATGATAAATGGGCATTCACGGGAAACTTGCTCAATTTGAACGTTGCTAGTGTAGGCTACTCATGGACAGATGGTAAAAGATCTCCTCTTCAAGGAGGAAGCTCAGAAAACTTCACCCAAAAACAGTTTGATTATAATTTCAGTCCTAAAGTTGCTTTCTCGTATGGTTTAGGGATAAGGTATATTATTAAGTAAGCGTGATGACTTGTGAGTGATAAATTTTCCTATTAGGGTGCGACTTAAGTCGCACCCTAATAGGAAAATAACGTTTACTCCTCTGCTTTCAATACCTTAATATCCTCAATCAAATGCTCGATATCTAAGGGGATTGTTCCATTATAAATTCCTCTTATTCTTAGTTGCTTATCTACCAATATAAAGTTTTCAGTATGCAAGAAATCATTTTCTTTCCGCTGAACGCCTAAATTTTCATCCGCAAAATATGATTTCCTCGCAAGCTGATAAATGGCTTTTTTGTCGCCTGTTAATAAATTCCATTTTGGCTTATTTATTTTATGGGTTATCGCATAATTCTTTAAAACACTTACACTATCTCGATTAGGCATGACACTGTATGACATTATCCGCACGATACTATCATTAGGAAAAGCTTGTGATACTTTTTGCATAGATTCCATCAGTCTCGGACAAAGACTTGGGCAAATCGTAAAGAAAAAATTGGCTACATGTATTTTCCCTAATAAGTCTTTCTCGTTGATACGCTGATTGTCTTGATTCTGAAATTGAAAAGGAGCAAGTTTATGAGATACCTCCTCAGCATGCCAAACAGCCGTAAAATCAGGCGTATTATAAAAAGGCAGTTGCTCTTGTTTAGGACTTTTACAATTCCAACAGATTAGCGCAATACCCAAGGCGATAATGTAGTTAGTTTTCATTCGTAACTGATTTTTCATTCTTACCCATACAGCCTTTAGCACCCAATAAGCCAAATCGCCGACCATTTTTCACTTCATAGTTTGCTTTTATCTTGCCATCATCAAACCACATTTGCTGTACACCCATCGGTTGTCCATTTTCATCATAATTGCTTATCGTAAAAAGCTGACCATTCGGATACCATTCTTTGTGTGTTTTGATAGGTACGTCATTGTCAAATTGGTATTCAAATCGTTGTTGTCCGTTCTCCCACCAAGCTTCATGTTTACCTGTTTTATGATTCTCTGTAAAGTACCTCCGCTCTTGCATCTGTCCATTTTCAAACCATTTCTCTGACAAGCCATCTAATTTTCCCGCTGAAAAATATTGTCTTGACTGTATTTGATGGTTTGCATAAAACTTCAAAACTATTCCAGTAAAAGGCTCGTCTTGATAATACAGGTATTCTTCTTTTTGATGGAATAGTTTATCATCCCAAGAAATCTCCTCTTGGGATGACTGGCAAGATACCGTAATAAAAAGCAATAAAGTGATAAATTTTAACATTGAAATGAAATAGCCTTCGGTTTAATAGCCCTTCTAATTTACTTACTCACTGTTCCTGATGTTCCATAAAAGCCTGTTCCATTGATATAAGGGTCTGCATCGGTGATGTGATAGTGGTAAATACCCGCGGGGAATTCGGCAGTAGCATGCGAATGCCCATGCAAATTATCTAAATCAGCATTGGTTACCGCTTTTCCATTTTCTACTGGTCCATATACAGGAAATCCATCGAGTAGTAATCCTAAAAAAGCACTTTTCCCATTTTTAGTGGTTAGGTAAGTAGGCTCTTGATGATAATGATATTGACCCGTTTGTTGGGGATGTCCCAAATATTGGTCAAAAGAATTTATTTCATTGGTCAAAGGCTGATTAGGTCCTGCATATTGATTGAAAAAAGGAACACCATTCAATGAAACTCCTATTGGCCCCAAAGGCGTAGCTGCTGAAGTACTAGCTTTGCTTGGGTGTAAGGGTATTTTAAAAACCAATGCTTGCTCTGAAATGCTATTAGGATTCAAGTTAAATTTCGTATTAGTGCCATTATAGGCTTCATAACGAGCATCTGTTTTGGCAAAATACGGACTCTTATGGTCAGGAATACCATTGCTCCTAATCACCAAATAATCTCCTTCCACGGTGGCAGTAACACTGACACCCGAGAACTTATTTTTAATGACCGATATATCTACATCAGATGTTGTAGTGGTTGGTGTGACGCTAGTATCGTCGCTTTGTTTGCAAGCTAGGAAAATAATTGAAAGCACGATTAATGAGTAATACTTCATAGTTTTAATGGGTTAAGTTAATTATTCTGGTCTTCTTCCTTCAGGGCCTCTTGGTGGCGGAGGTCCACCTTGATGGCTCATTTTAACTAAAATCTCTGATAATAAATGGTCTAGCAAGATTTTTTGGTCTTTGTTACAAATAGTATTTCTCACTTTCTTGAAATGATTTAACGTAATTACATCTTGCTTGACAATAAGTTGGGAGATTTTCTCCGATAATTCCCGTGTTTTTACAGTATCTTCTGGCGAAGCTACCATCTGGAATAGCTCACTTTTCAATGGCAATATTTCGTCATTAATTGCCCTCAAGTCACGTTGATGTTCATCAATAAGTACGTCATACTGCTCGCTCTGAGCCTTGTTAAATTGAAGTGTTTTCTCTACCAACTTTCTAACTTCTTGTCTCTCAGGATGTGGAGGTCTTCTGTGAGAAAACCAAACCGTTCCTAATAGCAGGATATTCATTCCCACCAAAAAGCCGATTATCCAATTATATTTATTTTTCATGGTTCATACACATTTTGAATACCTGATATGCCTAAATAATTGCCTAATTCTTCTTTAGTCATGGTAGGCTGACTATTGTTTAAGTAAATTTTACTAATCGTCACCATATTAAACCCCACAATCAACATACATACCGCTAGTTTTGCATAACTCATCCAAGGCATAATGATTGGCAAAGGACGCTGATTGATGCGATTTTTGATTTTGGCATACAAAAACGGATTCGACGGTACTGGCTGAATCTTATCAATACTTTCCAGTGTTTTGAATATTTCTTCTTCTATATTTTTCATACGGCCCTTATTTTTCAGTTTCGTAATATTGTTTTAGTTTCTTCTGTAAGCTTTGTTTTGCCCTAAAAATCAATGATTCAATGGATGAAATGCTCAACTCCATCACTTCTGCAATTTCTTGATAACTCAATCCATCAATTTTATGAAGCGAAAACGCAACCCTTTGTCGTTCGGGCAATTCATCTATTTTACTAAACATTAAGTTGGTTCTTTCCTTATTTTCAAGCAATACACCAGGGTGGTCTGTTTCGATACTGCCTACTGATTGTATTTGGTCTTCTAAGCCAAATAAGGATAAAACAAAACTCAGTCGCTTCTGCCTTTTTTGTTTTCTCAGATAATCCAAAGATTTAGTCACCGCAATTCTATATAAGAAAGTAGAGACCTTGGCTTCGCCTCTGAAAGAATGAATCGATTCGTAAAGCTCAATAAAAACCTCTTGTGCTAAATCTTCAGCCTCCTCGACATTCCGCAGAAAGCCTAGACAAGTATTAAATACTTTGTCTTGGTACTTTTCCACTAAAAAACGAAAAGCTGCTTCATCAGCATTTTTTAACTTTTCTAACAGTTCGGTTTCAATCATTAGCAATAATCGAGGTTCATTTATTCTTTAGATGTCATTGATAAAAAAAACTTGCGGTGGATGTTGATTTATTTTTGAATATTCTATAACAGTTTGTATCAAATACAGTTTTATGGACTAAAACCCCATAAGGTAAGGTAGCCATAACGAATTCAATAGTTTCTAGTATTTCTTGAATGTTTTACAGTATTTTGCACTATTATTTTCATAAAATGGAGCCTACAAATAAACACATAGCACTATGGAAATCCTTTCAAGAAGGTGATAGTAAAGCACTTGGGCAACTTGCGAACAATCATTACAAGATACTATTTAACTATGCCACTAAGTTTACTAAAGATAGAGAATTAATAAAAGACTGTATTCAAGACTTGTTTTTGTATCTCTGGGACCACCGAGAAACATTACAATCGTCGCCATTTGTAACAATTTATCTATTAAAATCCCTCAGAAATAATCTTTTCAAAAAACTTAACCATGAGAAAAGAAATCATTCTGATGATTTAGATAGCGATTTACCTTTTACCGAAGGAATTAATGCTGAGTCGGAACTGATTGAATCAGAATTATTTGTTGAAAACGAATATAAACTTAAATCAATCCTTTCTTCACTCCCCAAACGCCAACAAGAAGTTATTTTTTTAAAATTCTACGAAGCCTTGAGCATTGAAGAAATCGCTGAGATTATGGATATGAACAAACAGTCTGTCTCTAACTTATTACATCGTGCTATTATTAACCTAAAAAGCAATTGGTTTCTTGCCATACAGTTACTTTACTTTCTTCACATAAAAATTTAACTATTCTTTCCAGTTCTTCTGACCACTCTTTCATGAAGCTTTCAAAAAAATAAAAAAATATTTCCTCTCAAGTGAGTATCAATGATTGGCTATTGGCTATTTCAAGTATAGAGCAAAATAATACAAATTATTCAATGTTTGATTACAGACAATATACAGCCGATCAATTCGCATTAGATATAAGTTTCAGGAAATGGGTTTTGAAAAATTCACCAGAAGATGTAGCGTTCTGGGAAAATTGGCTATCCCAAAATCCTGATAAGGCATTAAGTATTCAAAGAGCCAAGCAAATTGTGCTTGCGTTTAAAAATGCTCAAGAACAAATAAACGATGACGAAATTGCTGAAGCTATTGCTAAAATCGTAAACATAGCCGAACAAAGAAAAATCAAAAAAGTACACTTCATCAACAGTATATTATTTAAAAGAATAGGGCTAGCAGCATCTATCCTACTGATTTGCTTAGTAGGTTTTGTAGTTTTTGATAAATTAGCAGAAAGAGTAACGCCTACTTATAGTAATTCTGTAGCGAGAGTAGCCCAACAAACTACATTTATTGAAGTAAAGAATACCTCTTCAAAAAGTCAATTAATTACGCTATCAGACGGTAGCTCTGTTGTTTTGCAGCCAAATAGCAAAATAAGTTATCCAGAAAAGTTTACAGGACAGACCCGTGAAGTAGTGTTATCTGGAGAAGCTTTTTTTGAAATTGCTAAAAACCCAAACAAACCTTTCTTGGTATATGCTAATGAAGTAGTAGCCAAAGTGTTGGGAACAAGTTTTACTATTAAAGCTTTTGAAGAAGATAAACAAGTTCAGGTATTTGTAAAGTCTGGTCGAGTATCAGTTTTTTCTCAGAAAAATGCTTCTTTTGTAAATCAACAGCATAGCAAAGTACTATCGGGTTTATTGATTTTACCTAATCAACAGGCCACATTTATTCGTCCAAAATGGCAATTCAAAAAGGCTGAACTTACAGTACCACAAATTGTAGCACTTCCTATTATTCAAAGACAAAGTTTTGTTTTCAAGAACGAACCTATCGTTGATGTCTTTTCTATTTTAGAAAACTCATACGGCATCGAGATTGTGTACGACAAAACACTGATGGCTTCGTGCCAATTGACGGCTGAATTGGGTGATGAACCTTTATTAGAGAAAATTAATCTTATTTGTAAAGTACTTGAAGCCAAATATGAAATGAAAGAAGGAAAAATCTTTATAGAAGGGAAAGGCTGTAATTAAAGGCGCTAAAGGTGCTGAGGCGCTAAAGGATTTTATATTCAATTAGTAAATAATTTCAAACCGTATAAATAAAACAATCACTCAAAACATTAGACAAGCAAATCAAAGTGAAGTAACAATTCAAACAAATTTCCTGTAAAAAAAAGCCGATGATGCTACCAACATCATCGACTTAACTATCCCTAAAAGTGCTCAAGCTTTCAAACATCAATTATTCTTTTGATGCAGGGATTCTTTTGTGTCAGTCGTTCAAAACTAACAACTCAAAATTATGTCAAAAAATCGACAATTTAACAAGATTCCGATCAAGATCATGCGAATCAGTTTATTTCAAACTATTATAACCTTTCTGTGTATGTCGTTCGCTAATGCGGCCAATACACATGCACAGGAAATACTTGACCAAAAGGTAAGTATCAACATTAGTCAACAAGAAGTTGAAAAAATTCTTGAAAAAATAGAGAGCGAGGCCAACATAAAGTTTATGTATAGTCCGCAGCTAATTATGGCTAATAGAAAAGTTAGTATTGTTGCCACAAAAGAGAAACTCTCTACCGTATTAGAAGAGCTACTAAAGCCTCTAAAAATTAACTATGAGGTAGTTGGCAGAAAAATTTTACTAAAAAGAGCTACTAATAAAACATCCCCCAACAGCGAGGCTGGTAATAATTTTGGTTTGTTGGAAAATAATATAGACCAAACTATTAAAGGAAAAATAACGGATGCTGAAACCAATGAGACCATTGCAGGTGTAAGCATTGCCATCAAAGGTACAACTCAAGGAACTACTAGTGATGTTGATGGGAATTTCTCGTTGGTTGTTCCTAACGAGAAAGCTGTTTTAATCATTACTTCTGTAGGTTATGACCTACAAGAAATAACGGTGGGCAATCGCTTTGCTATCAATATTAGTTTAGTACCTGATACCAAAAAGCTTAATGAAGTAGTAGTAGTTGGTTATGGTACACAAAAAGTAACTAATGTTTCAGGGGCTATCTCAACCGTTAAAGGAACAGATATTGAAAAGCTTCGCCCTGTTCGTCCTGAAGATGCCTTGCAAGGTAGAGCTTCAGGTGTTACTGTGATTTCAAATGGTTCGCCTGGCTCTAAACCAACCGTATTAATCAGAGGAATTCCTTCATTTTCGGGTACGGATCCAGTAGTAATAATTGATGGAGTACCTCAAACATTGAATGATTTTAACTCAATCAATTCTGCTGATATAGAGTCGATGAATGTATTGAAGGATGCAGCCACAACAGCAATCTACGGAGTAAAAGGTGGGAATGGTGTAATAGTAGTGACTACTAAAAGCGGAGGTAGAAATCAAAAAGCGGAGATTTCATATAGCAGTAATTATGGTGTTCAGCAAGTAATGAAAACTATTGGTGTTTTAAATGCTACGGAATACGGAGCAATTTTGAATGAAGGTAGTACGGTTTCAGGTGGAGGATTGATTTTCAAAGATTTATCTACTTTGGGTGTTGGAACAGATTGGCAAAAACAAATTTTTAAAAATGCACCCTTACAGTCACATAACATTTCAGTAAAAGGCGGTAGTGATAAAGTTCAGTATTTTCTTTCAGGAGGTTACCTTGGGCAAGATGGTATTGTGGGTGGCGGAGCTAATTCAAATTTTAACCGTTTGAATTTTACCACTAACCTCACTTTTCAGATTACTCCAAAAGTAAAATTCTTGGCCAATACCAGTTATGTAAACATAAAAAACGTTGGTCTTCAAGAAAACTCTTTTAATTCAATCATTGGTAGTGCTTTAAATTTTGACCCTACCGTTTCTGTTTTAAATACAGTACCTAATACTGTTGGCAAATACGGTTACAGTAATTTATTATTATCCGAAATTTTTAATCCATTAACGAAACTAGATAATAACTACAATAACAGCAATGGCAATAAATTATACGGAAAGTTAGAACTACAATATGAGGTAATTAAAAATCTGACTTTGTCTTCGCGTTTTGGTTACACCAATTACAACAATACATATAAGTCATTTACACCATTGGCTTTCTATGGACCTTTGAATGTTGAAAACACGATGAATGCTGATGGTTCAACCGTTACTGGCAGACATAACAGTGTTTATGAGTCAAAAAGAACAGATAATACTTATACTATTGAAACCTTTGGTACTTATAATTTCAAAGTTAATAACGATCATAATTTCGAAACCGTACTAGGTATATCATTCGCTAAAATAGCTGGTGATGAAATCAATGGTTCAAGACAAGATGTTCCTTTTAATTCATGGACATTTGCCGATATTACCTCAGCAACAGGTATTAACACAGCTACCAATACCAATGCACAAACAATGGGTAATTCGCAGTATTTCAGAAAAAACCTTTCTTATTTTGGTAGAATAAACTACGACTATAAAGACAAATATCTAGTATCCTTTTCGGCTCGTCGTGATGGTTCTTATGCCTTCGGGATTGATAATAAATTTGCCAATTTCTATGCTGGTTCTTTGGGTTGGGTAATTTCCAATGAAGATTTTTTCAATATAGATTTCTTGAATTATCTAAAAATAAGAGGAAGCTATGGTTCTATAGGTAATGAAAACGTAAATCCACAATATGTAGGTATCATTTCTGGCGGACCGAGCTATGCCTCAGATGCCAATAGTAATGGTTACACTTTTGGAAACACTTTTACTCCTGGGTCAACGGTTGGGTCTTATGCCAACACTACCTTGCGCTGGGAAAAACAACTACAAAGTAACGTAGGGTTTGATGTACGTTTTGGCAATAACAAGTGGTCGTTATCGGCAGATTATTTTGATAAATCGGTAGATGGATTATTGTTTACGCCTTCTATATCATTGTATTTAGGTGCGGCTTCGGCACCAACCGCCAATATTGGTTCAACCAAAAGTAGCGGGGTAGATCTAAATTTTGGTTATAATGCTGAAATTATAAAGGATTTAAAAATCAATACTAATATTACCTTCACAACATCTAAAAACTTAGTAACAGCCACCAATTCAGACGGAACGGCAATTATTCCGGGTGGTTCGTATTTCAACGGTCAATCACAAACGGCTACTCGTTTCCAACAAGGCTTTGCTCCTGGTTATTTCTATGGTTTTAAAACCAATGGTCTATTTCAGAATACATCTCAAATTGCAGAAGCACCCAAACAGTCAGGGGCTGTTCCTGGAGATATTCGCTTTGTTGACGTTAATGGCGACGGACAAATTACAGATTTAGATAAAACCCAAATTGGAAATCCTTTCCCAGATTTTACGATGGGTTGGAATTTGGGATTAAGCTATAAAAATCTAGACCTAAATGTATTTACCTATGCATCTATCGGTAATGACATCTACAGAGCTTACGAAAGGAATGCGATTTATTCAAACAAATTCAGGTCTGTATTAGGACGATGGACGGGCGAAGGCACAACCAATAATGCCAATAATCCTCGGTTTTCATTTGTGGATGCCAATAGCAATATCAGGGTATCAGACCGATATGTTGAGGATGGCTCTTTCGTAAAAATTAAAAACATTCAGATTGGCTATACGCTTCCAAATACCATTGTACCGAAAAGAATAGTGAATAAAATACGCGTTTATGCCCAAGTAAAAAATGCGTTCACTTTTACAAAATATTCTGGCTATGACCCTGAAATTCCGGGCGGTGTACTAGATACAGGTGTTGACCGTGGAACCTACCCTCAAGCTAGAACTTGGTCTGTTGGGATAGATGTAAAGTTTTAACTAAATGCATGAAGTGCAAGGCTTTAAGCAATAAGCCTCAAAATAGAAATTAGTCAAAATAAATGTTTAAGCTAACAGCATTTTGAAAAAAATAACAAAAATGAAAAATATCATCAATATTCTCTGTTTTCTTTTCATCACAATAGGTATTACCAGTTGTAGTGAATGGGTTGACTATAGTCCTAAAGACGATTATAGAGTAACTGATCAAGATTATTTAAAATCATCTACTGATTATCAAAGCATGGGTGTAAGTGTTTATACACCTATGCAATGGTTGAATCAAATAGTTCCAATTGGTGATATAGCATCTGATAATGCAGTAGCTGGCGGCGAAAATGCCTCGGATGTATTGAATTTACAAAATATAGACGATTATACATTGACTGCTCAAAATGGAACATTGGCAGAAATTTGGAAAGCGTCATACGAGGGAATCAATCGTGCCAATTATTTATATCAGTATAAAGACAAAAATCCTGCTGGCGAAATCATCTCCTTTCCAGAAAAAGAAGCCATGTATGGTGAAGTAGCTTTTTTGCGTGCTTATTATTATTTCTCACTCATTAAAGTATTTGGTAATGTACCCTTATTTGTCGATAAGAAATTGGGTATTGCCGATTCAAGAGCCTTGAAACAAGCTCCAAAAGCAGATGTATATGCACAAATAGAAAAAGACTTGACCAATGCTATTGCAGCATTGCCAAGTACAGACCCTAAAAATGGAAGAATAACCAAATATGCTGCCCAAGCATTGTTAGGTAAAGTGTATCTCTATCAAAACAAGTTTGATTTAGCTGCGGGTATGTTAAAAAGCGTCATCGACGGACCTTATTCTTTAGTACCCAACTTTGGGGATATTTTCTTACAATCTGGCGAAAACGGTTCTGAAGCAGTTTTTGAAATTCAATATTCAAATCTTTCACCATATTATAACTGGGGTGGGGTTACTCGTGGACAAGGAAACTTAGCTGTTCAGCAATGTGGTATCCGTGGCATAACGGGGTCTAGCCCTTATGCAGCAGGCTGGAGTACTAACATGCCTACGCAAGATTTAGCGAAAGCCTACGAAGCTGGTGATAAAAGAAAAGATGTAACCTGTTTAGATATAGAGGCTTATAAAATTGCTAATCCAAGTTTTGGCATTACTTATCAAGTAGCTCCTTATAAAAACACAGGTTTATATAACCAAAAGTATTTACCTAGAAAAGGAGAAACAAGCGGACAGATTGAACTAAATTATTTGAATAATCAACGCATTATTCGTTTGGCAGATGTGTATCTGATGTATGCCGAAGCATTAAATCGAAAAGCTTCTCCAGATGACGTTACGGCACAGTTGTACCTCAATAAAGTGCGCCAAAGAGCATTTGGTGACAATGCCCATAACATTACTGCCACAGGAAATACCCTAAAAGAAGCCATTTGGGCAGAACGACGACTAGAATTAGGAATGGAAGGGGATCGCTTTTTCGATTTGGTTAGAACTGGACAAGCCTCAACTAAAATAAAAGGTTTTGTGGTTGGTAAAAACGAGATATTCCCGATTCCACAAACAGAAATAGATGTTTCGGGCTTAACCCAAAATGCTGGTTATTAATCTATATGGGTGGAATAATATTCCACTTGAATTTGAAGGAACTATTTACCTTTCAACATTTCTAAATGATTTTCGATGAAAAATGCATATAAATTTTTGTCCATTATAGTATTCATTTCTATAATGACAGCCTGTAAAGAAAAGATATTCGATGATATTTCTTTTCTGGAAAGTGCCTCAGCTCCTGCTAAAATGGCTGCACTTTTTGATATTACACAAGATAATACAGGGTTAGTAACCATTACGCCCAACGGCGAAGGCACATCTACCTTTTCTGTATATTTTGGTGATGGAACAAACACTCCAGCAATTGTAGAAGCAGGTAAGAGTATCCAGCATAAATATGCTGAAGGTGTTTATAATGTTAAATTAATAGGAGTAGGTGTTACTGGCAAAAGTACTGAGAGTACTCATCAATTAACGGTTTCTTTCAAAGCACCTGAAAATGTTGAAGTAACAACCGCCATTGAACCTGCTAATCCATTTAAAGTAAAAGTTTCGGCTAAAGCAAGTTATGAAACCCTATTTAAGGTTTATTTTGGCGACGTAACAAACGAAGTACCGCAATCTTTTTTAGAAGGCGAAACGATTAGCCATACTTACACTTCTGTCGGTAATTTTGAGATGAAAGTGGTTGCATTGAGCGGTGGAAAAGCTACTACAGAAGTAAAAAAGACTATCAACATTGTAAGCCCGATTGTATTACCGCTTGATTTTGAGACGGCTGGGCAAATCTACAAATTTTCCAATTTTGCAGGTGGCGAAGTAACTGTAGTAAACAACCCACAGGCTAGCGGTATCAATACGTCATCGAAAGTTGGCAAAATGGTTAAATATGCAGGACAAACCTATGGCGGAAGTTTAATTACCTTGGGAGGGTCTATAGATTTCTCGGTGAATAAAGTTTTCTCAATGAAGGTATTTTCTCCAAGAGTTGGTGCAAAAGTGTTATTGAAAGTTGAAAATGCATCTAACGGTTCGCTGAATTTCGAAAAAGAAGTAAGCACTACCAAAGCCAATACTTGGGAAGAATTAACCTTTGATTACAGTGCTATCAATACGGCTAATACTTACCAAAACATTGTATTGATTTTTGATAATGGTACTAATGGTGATGGTTCAAGTAATTTCACCTATTTGTTTGATGACATCAAATTGTTCAGCCCAGTGGTAATATCTCCAATCAATCTCCCTGTTACTTTTGATGAAGCCAATGTAAATTATACAGTAACTGACTTTGGAAATAATAGCACTATTGATGGCATAGATCCAACAAAGGCTGGTAATAAAGTTAAAATTACTACCAAACCATCTGGGGCAGAAACTTGGGCGGGAACTACTATCGGAACCCCAACAGGCTTTAGCTCAGCTATTAAACTTACGGCTTCTAATACCAAAATGAGTGTTAGAGTTTACTCTCCGTCAGTTGGCATTCCTATTAGGTTGAAAATTGAAGACCGCAATAATCCAAATATCTCTGTAGAAACAGAGGTACTCACAAAGTCTGCAAAAGCTTGGG
Source organism: Arcicella aquatica (assembly GCF_034928825.1). NCBI lineage: Bacteria > Pseudomonadati > Bacteroidota > Cytophagia > Cytophagales > Flectobacillaceae > Arcicella > Arcicella aquatica. The sequence continues at coordinate 16,889 of NZ_JAYFUL010000007.1, forward strand.
AAGAATTAATTTTTGATTTTTCAAAACCTGTAGCAGGAACCAATGCATTGAATCTTGCCAATACTTATCACAAGGCTTCATTATTCTTTGACTTTGGAACAGTAGGTAACGGAAAAGTTTTTTATTGGGACGATGTACAGATTGCAACAGTTACTGAGACCAACAATACGCTTTCTATTCCATTAACTTTTGAATCGACATCATTGAAATATGACTTTGTGAATTTTGATGGTGGTAATGCCAGTGTTATCAGTAATCCACAAGTAAATGGCATCAATACTAGTGGCAAGGTTGTAAAGTTGATTAAAAATGGAGGGCAACCTTGGGGTGGAGCATTTCTTAGCTTAGATAACCCGATTGATTTTTCGAGTAAAAAAACATTCAAAATGAAAGTTTTTACACCTAAAGTAGGTACAAAGGTATTATTGAAAGTAGAAAACCTGACGGATGGTAGCGTTAGTTTTGAACAAGAATTAAGCAGCACCAAAGCCAATGCTTGGGAGGAGTTAATTTTTGATTACAGTTTAATTAATACCAGTAAGGTTTATCAAAAAGTAGTACTCATTTTTGATAATGGCACTAAAGGAGACGGCTCTGCCAATTTCACTTATTTATTCGATGACATCATCCTTTATTAATTTAAAATCAGAAATCATGATAAGCAATATAAAATCATTCATGCTCATCTTAATGGCTACAGCCATAAGTTTTAGTGCATGTAAACAAATTGAATACGCTTTTGGAGACATCGTTGCCCCTTCAAACTTAGCACTTAATACAACCATTCAAGGAGTGGATGCGAATAACCCCTTCGGCAATGGTAGCGGTGATGTTATTATCACTACCGTTGCAGATAAGGCTTTGACCTATAAAATAGATTTTGGAGATGGCAATATCCAAGTTGTTCCATCAGGAAAAATTACTTATAAGTACAGTAATCCAGGTACAAAAGACTACACTATTACTGTCAGTGCAGTAGGTACAGGTGGTGCAACTTCAACACTGAGCAAAAAAATAAAGGTATTTGTAACATTTGCCATTCCTACTGATATCCTTTCGGCATTAACAAACAATGCCTCTAAAGTTTGGGTAACTGACAAAGATGCACCCGGACACGTAGGCGTTGGCCCAGTTGATGCTTTCTCACCGATTTGGTATGCAGCCGACCCTAACACACGCCCTGCATGCTTGTACGATGATGAGATTACATTCACAAAAGATGCCAATAATAATGTAGCGATAACAGTTGATAACAAAGGACAGTCTTCTTTAATTGGAGCAGCTACAAGCTATTATGGTTTGTCGGGTGGAGATGGCTGTTATGACATCAATACAACAGGTGCTAAAAACCTTCTTTTTATGGGTGCTACCTCAAATTCAACCTCGGCAAATTCTACTCGAATTCAGTTTGTTGTTCCGGGTAATGGTATCGTAAATTTTGCTACTGGGGGTAATACTTATGAAATATTGGCCATTTCTACTAACAGTATCAGCTTAAGAAGTATCGGTGCTGATGGAAATGCTTGGTTTATGAAATTAAAACCAAAACAAAGCGAAGAACCTGTAGTAGAGAAGAAATTATTCTGGGCTGAAGAATTTGATAAAGACGGAGCACCGAACCCTGCCGTTTGGGGCTATGATATAGGCAATGGTGATAATGGTTGGGGAAATTCAGAAAAAGAGTTTTATACTAATCGACCAGAAAACATCATTATTAAAGATGGTATCTTAAAAATTACTGTCCAAAAAGAAAGTTATAGTGGTTTTAATTATACCTCAAGCAGAATACAATCCATGAATAAATTCTCATTTACTTATGGTAGAGTAGATATTAGAGCTAAATTACCAAGTGGTGGTGGTACTTGGCCAGCACTATGGATGTTGGGTAGCAATATCCAAACAGTTGGTTGGCCAGCATGTGGTGAGATTGATATTATGGAAAACAAAGGCAATGAGCCTAACAAGATTTATGGTACCATGCACCATCCTAATCATTCAGGTGGTAATGGTGATAGTGGAAGTACCACCATTACCAATCCATCTACCGAATTTCATATATATTCAGTAGATTGGTCAGCTACTACCATAAAAATGTATGTTGATAATAAACTTTATTACACTTTCAATAACAATAGTAGCCTGCCATTTAACAAAGACTTCTTTTTTATCTTAAACGTGGCTATGGGTGGCAATTTTGGTGGAGCAATTGACCCTAACTTTGTTTCTTCAAGTATGGAAGTAGATTATATTAGGGTTTACAAATAAGTGGTTTTACCCCAAAGGATAGTTCTAAAAGCCTGTCCTTTGGGGTATCATTCAAAATATTATTTCAAATCAAGTACAAAAAAACATTGAATATTTTTTTGTATCCCTTTGAAAAACATTACTTTTGTAATCATCAGATGATATGATGTAAAACCGCATGAGCTTAATCAATAAAAAAACATTAGCAGAAGAAGTAGCAGACAGGCTAATTGAGCAAATTTTTTTGGGTAATTATAAAATTGGAGATAAACTCCCGATTGAGTCCGAATTAATGAAAATCTTTGGTGTCGGGCGTTCTAGCGTTCGTGAAGCTATTAAAATTTTATCTATCCAAGGCCTATTAGCTGTTCAGCAGGGCGTTGGCACTTTTGTGGCATCTAATAAAATTCAAGAATCGCTCAATGACCAAATGGGTCGTGCAGAAATAGCTGATGTAATTGAGGTACGCTCTTTATTAGAAGTAAAGATTGCAGAAAAGGCGGCCTTGAATCGTACGGCTACTCAGTTAAAAACAAGTAAGCAATGGTTGAGTCTTAGAAAAAAGTTTGCAGCAGAAAATGATGTTCAAAATTGCATTCATGCAGATGTAAATTTTCATATTTCTATCGCTGAGGCTTGTGGGAATCCAATTCTAACGGAGATTTATAAAACAGCGAGTATTCAAGTGACGAAATCGTTTGTAAGTAGCAATCTGAATACCGATAGTTTCAAAGAATCACATTCATTACACGAAGACTTATTACAGTGGATTGAACTCCAAAATCCAGAAAAAGCGGCCTCCGCTGCCAACAGTATTGTATCAAGATTATGATTTACACCTTTATAAATAATTGACTTAGATTTTATTCAAATTCATCTGATGATATGATGAAACAAACTTTAATACCGATGAATAATACGTTAACAAAAACAGCCTCTCCTGCCACCAAACAAATCGTTTATCAGATTTTGTTTGCCATCAGCTTTACTCATTTTTTAAATGACCTTATTCAATCAACCATTCCTTCGTTATATCCTATTTTAAAGGGAGAATTCAAACTTACGTTTGCTCAGATAGGCGTTATTACATTGGTTTTTCAGCTTACGGCTTCTATCCTACAACCTTTTGTAGGAATTTATACAGACAAAAAACCTAATCCAAAATCATTGGCCATAGGCATGACGCTTTCCTTAATAGGTTTGGTTTGTCTGGCTTTTGCCAACCATTATTATTTAATACTAATATCGGTTAGTTTTATTGGTATGGGGTCATCTGTTTTTCACCCTGAGGCTTCGCGTGTGGCACAATTGGCTTCGGGTGGTCAGAAAGGATTGGCACAATCTATTTTCCAAGTTGGTGGTAATGCTGGTAGTGCGGTAGGACCATTATTAGTAGCTTTAATTATTCTCCCGTTAGGGCAAAACTATGTTAGTCTTTTTGCCATTGCAGCCTTTATCGGGATTCTTGTATTGTTACGTATCGGGAAATGGTATGGAGAGAAAATTGCTGCCAGAAAAACAATTGCTAAGGATAATTCATCGGTAATAGTGTCAGAATTACCTCGTAAAAAAGTAATATTTTCTATCGTTGTTTTATTGGCACTGGTATTTTCTAAATATATCTATTTAGCATCAATGACCAATTATTTTACCTTCTTCTTGATAGATAAATTCCATATCTCTGTAAAAGAGTCTCAATTATATCTTTTTATGTTTCTTGGTGCTGTTGCCATTGGAACAGTATTAGGTGGCGGATTGGGTGACCGTTATGGTAGAAAGAAAATCATCTGGGTCTCTATATTAGGTGCCGCTCCGTTTACACTTTTCTTACCATATTTATCGTTGTTCTGGACGATTGCTTTTGCAGTAATCATCGGGCTAATCATTGCCTCTGCTTTTACAGCAATCTTAGTATATGCTACCGACTTGATGCCTGATAAAATTGGTTTGGTAGCGGGACTATTCTTTGGGTTTTCTTTTGGTATGGGCGGAATTGGCTCTGCTGTATTAGGTGCTTTAGCAGACTCTACGAGTATTGCTTATATCTTTAAAATATGTGCATTTTTGCCATTAATAGGCATTATTACAAGTTTATTACCTAACCAAAAACCACGTGTAAAATAAGGCAATCAGACAGTAGGAATTCATTGTTCATCAATCATAAAAAAAGCGGTCAAAATTAGTTTTTCGACCACTTTTTTATGATTTTAATATTCAGTTTAATCCATCTCTAATTATTCAACCCTTACCTTAATTTCTTATAAAAACTATCAAAGGTATTGTTGGTAATACTCCAGTCTGGGGCTTTAATTTTCCCCCATACCTTGGGGTTATCGTACAAATTAAAGTAACTCATCCCAAATACTTGCTTGTTGGCATTAATGGTTTCAGCTGCTTCATTCATCCAATCGGTTTGGAAATCTTCGGGGCCTTTTACGCCAAATTCTGTGATAAAGATAGGCTTATTCAAAAATCGCATTCTATAGTTTTTGCGGTTGAAAATAGCCTCAAAACGTTCTTGCTTGTTATGGTCGGTGATATTCTTATCGGGTAAACCATAAATGGCAAAACTAATATAGTCAACCACATCATTACCCGGCCACCAATCTGCCGAGCCCCTATCCCCTGCTGGCCCCCACACTTTGCGAATGTTTTTAGCAGGTTTTTTATTAAACAACATAAAGTATCGGTAAGCATTAATATATTCTACTGGCTTTTGGGATTGCCATAAATAGCGGTGAATAGGTATTTCCATCTCGTGTAGCCAACGCAAATAAACCGTTTGCTCTGCCTTAGTAATGATAGCATAAAGCTTTGCTATTTCTTTATCATAACGCCCATTGGTTATGCTGGTCAGTACCTTGTTATCAACCATGCCCGTGGTATCTCGCCAAGGCTCCATCGTCACTATTACATCATGATGCCTCGCTAATACTTGCTTGAACTCAATTTCAAATTTACCCGATTGTAGGTCGCCTAAATCCACAAAAAGATGTTCTGCCTTAATGCTGGTATCGGTCAGTAAGCGTTCTTTAGGGTCGTAAATACCTAGCAGGGGTTTACCCATTCTCAGAGGTTTATTGCCCCAAATCTCAAAATTATCGGTTGAATACACTGTGTTTTTATACTTTTCGATGTTGGCGGCAGCTTGGCTTATCCATGTTTGATGAAAGTTCGCTTTGTTGATTTTATCAGAACCCAATATCAAAACAGGCTTATTAATAAACCTCATACGGTGCATTTTTTGGGTCATCGTATCGTATCCATTGAATGCTATGGTATCGGCAGTGTAGCTTTTATAGCTATCATCTAAAGTCAGGCTTACAAAATCTACGTTGGGGTCTCCTACCCAATACTCAGTATCACCTGGATAGCCCGATGGTCCCCATACAATTTTTACGTTAGGAGCGTAGCGTTTAATCTGCTTGGCAAAGTAATTAAAAGCATTAATATAGGCCTCTGGCGATTGAAACTGCCAAGGGTATTGATACACTGGCAACTCCATATTGGGGTTCCAGCGGATGAATATTAATTGCTGATACTTTGATAAGACATGACCAAGCTTTTCAATTTTATCATCATACTTGCCTCCGATTGTTTCGTCTATTACATTATCGTTAACGGTGGTAGTAATGCTATTTTTTGACCATGTTTCTATCGTTAACAAAAGGGGGTTGCCTTTGTTCAATTGAAGTTCCAGTGCATTGGCATCAAACCATACAGCAGAATTCTTCCAAGTTATGGTATAATGTTCAATGTTGTCAGCATTCAACATGCCTGCTTGGTGAAACCTGTCATAAACCCCCAATATGGGTTCGTGATGCCTATCGCTTAGTTCATCAATCAATATTGCCTTTAAATAAGGTTTGGCAAATATAAACCCCACAAAAAACAATAGGACAATGAGTATAGTACTATATAAATATTGGGTTCTCTTTTTAATCACAGCTATATTTATTGAGTGAATGAGTGATTTAGTGATTAGTCCACCGTCTCGGTAGCATTTCAAATTACTAGTTATTAATTGTTTACGATTTTAACTTTCTAAAAACTTAGGGCAACCTATTTTAGGCAAGCACAAAGCACAACTCATCACTCACAACTCATCACGATACATAGGAAGATTCAATACAGATTGTGTAGTGGTGATATTATTTTTGTTAAAGCCCGTTAGATACAACCTATACGAAGAAACATCTTCTGGAATGATAACATTGATGGATGTTCCCTCGCCTAACTTTTTAATGGAGATAGCTTCCCCCAAACTATTGTTTTTAACTAAGTACCACCTAAATTTCATCCCCGAATTATTGTTTTCGGCTATTTGCCAAGTACTATCTTTTAAAAACAAAGCATAGTATGGCAAAGAATGGTTAGGCACGGTAGTCATGGCAGGACGCAAAATTTTGATTGGGGGCAAATTGTTTGGGCTAATGTTGCCATGCCATCTTTTAGCTAATTCATAAAGCTCTGGTTTGTTTTCACCTTCTACATCCCTTAACCCACTAAAGTTTACAGAGGTAGCATTCTGATGATCTTGCCATTTTTGGATGAACCCTCCGACATGATTATTCTTGGGTAAACGCAGGTAAGCTTTGATATGAATATTACTGTAAAAATAAGGAACTTTTAAGTTATTTATAAGCTTTATATCAGGTGATTTGTCTGGAATTATCAGTCCATAGGTATCTATTTCAGGCACATAATAATGTAACATTCCTATTACTTCTTCAAGGTTTTTTGCTATTAAAATATCTATCGAAATTAATCTCTGCCCATCAATGGCTTTGATTTTTGTAACCAAACTCCTTAACCATTTAAAATAGGCTTGCTGTTGATAAAACAATGCTGGTTTATAATAAGCTTTGTCTAGATTTTGGAGGGTAGTATTGCCTATATGCCAAGCCTTTATGGTTGCATTATTTCGATTTTGTGTTACAAAGGTTAATATCGAATTTGTAAGCGATTCTAACTGTTTATTATCACTGCTAAAATTTATACTATCAGGTATCCAAAATCCGTAGGTAATTTTTAAGTCATATTGTGCTGCTACTTCAAATGTTATTCTATCATAAACATTTGGTCCAAAACACTTGATTGTATTGATGCCACTTTGTTTTATATCACCAAAGTCTTTTATAATCGTTTTCTTGGTTAGTGGGGTAATATTTTTGTACCAATTTTGGGCTTTGGTATAATTAACCCCCTGTAGATTCAAAAACATTTTACTGCTGTCTATTTTAGTAATGTTTTCAACTTTGGAGTGGTATATAGTATCTGTATTAATTATTTCTATAGGTTTGTGGTACTGTTTGATCACTGCCGAAATATTTGATGGGTTACGGATTGTCCAATCTAATTTACCCATACTGCCGTCGGGCATATTCTCATCCAAGGCCGAATTAAAAAGCACAAAAGCTTTCACCTCTGGGAAACTCTTTTTAATATCTTTAATGCCTTCGTTCAACCATTTGTCTTGATGCTTATCTTTTTTAAGGCTACCCATTTCGGCAATCATAATCGGAATATCTGTTTTAAAAATTCGATTTTGATGATAAGGGCGATATAGTTGCTCGAAAGAATATGATTTTTTGTCATCATTATGCTCAGCAAAGTTTAGCCCTGTTACGCCTATCCAATCTACATTTTCTTTGCCCGGGAAATATTCATTTACCGCCGAGGGTTTCCATGGATTCCATACCCAAACTACATTATATACATTGTTTTTGATAAATGCTTTACGCAAATACCTCCAAGCGGCTTTAAATTCTAAGGGGGTATTATTCCCCGTTTTCGACCAAGGATAAAATGGGTTATCGACTTCATGGGCAAACCGCAAGAACACCGGTCGATTCAGGGCTTTGATATCTAAAGCAAAACGCTTGATATAATCATCATATTTTCCATGGGTGATATTCACAAAAACCTTTGTATCATTAAAGGTTTTTGCTTTTGTAGAAGCAAGTGAATCCTCAAAAAGTATTTGCCAGGGTTCCCAAGTAATCATTGGGATGGAGTTGTTTTGATAGACAGCCTCTAAGGTTGAAGTAGGGATAAAACACCTTTTGGCATTGCCCCATGAAATATAGAATGATACAATATCAACATGATATTTAGCTTCTGCTTGAAAAGCCTTCACAAGTGCCATTGAAGATAATCCCTCTGAACTTTGTGGAGTAAAAATTCCTGTTAAAAAAATATCTTTCTTGTTGGACATTTGTTGCTGAATATTTTCACCAAAAGGATTGAATTGCTTAAAATAAAAACAACTGAAAATACCCATCATCAAGATTATTAATCCATAGTTATTAATTCGCTTATAAATCCTACGCCTGAATACCCAAAATATAGATTTCACCTCTGCCACAGTATTCAGTAGATAATCAATACTTGGATGAGACTTTCTGTACTTCCTTATTTTTAGCTGTTCGCTAGCCAACAGAACGAAAGATAGAGAAATACAATTGATGCAAGCAATGCCTACCATCATAAAAGTAAAGGGATTCCAATCATAATATAAGCCATAAGCTATTGCCGTTAACGACAAGATTAAGACAAAAATATTAGGAAGGTTGATGATTAGGTTCTTTTCGTTGATAGCTTCTTTGGGGGTAGGAATATAGGGTACTTTTTTTCTGATGATTGTATAAAATATCCCAACTATAAATACCCACCAAGTACCTATAAGTAATAGCCCGCCGACAATATGAAAACCCCGCTCTTTATCTTCCATTACCCATTGCTGTACATAGTGCCTGATGACGACGGTAGAAATTACAAAAGGAAGGGAGTCAAATAAAAATGTTCCTAAATCAAGCTGAAGTGGATATGTATCTCCAAACAGCGATATAATGGGTATTGAAAAATTGAGAAAATAGACAATACCTGATAAATAATGAAATGGCAGAATACCATAATGTAATTTCTGACGCCAAGTGAATTTTGAAAAAAGGCTGATGTATGAGGTAACCAATAATTCAAAGACCCCTCTCGACCATTTTAATTGTTGTTTGTAATAGGCCGACAATGTAGCTGGCACAAGCCCTCTGGCTAATATGGCAGGCACATAAACCGATTTCCAACCTTTGGCATGTAGCTGCATGGCTGTGTGCATATCTTCGGCTAGACCAGCGGCGTGTCCTCCGATAGACTCTAGGGCTGTTCTTCTAAAAGTACAATTAGCCCCAATTGCCTGAACAGTGCCATAGCTGTTCATGGTCATCATCATAGGGCCATAAAACTGGTAGGTTTGTTCGGCTGCCCCTTTTGCAACAAAACTTTCGTGGTGATTGGCATAGGCCTGAACAATCTGGACATACCCAATTGTTGGGTCATTGAAATGATTAACGATGGGATCGAGGAATTCAGGAAATGGAACATGGTCGGGGTCTAGCACTACACAAAGTTCGCCCGTTGACTGCTTTAAGGCATTATTGATATTGCCTGCTTTGGCATTGATTTTCTCGGTTCTTGTAATATGGTGTACCCCAAGGTTTTTGCATACCTCTTTTAAGTACGGGTCGGCGGCTTCATCACATAAATAGGTTTGATGTGGGTATGTAATAGCCTGAACTGCTGTAAGGGTTTCTACAATCATATCGTAGGGTTCGCCCGCACAAAATGTTGTAAAAATATCTACTGTATAGGTTTTCTCGGTAGGGTGTGTTGGGGGGACAGAAATAAAAAGATAATGATACCACTCATATATAACCTTTAAACAAGTAAGGATTAAAGTAATCATCAAAAGCCAATACAAAGTAATATTAGCAATAATAGATTTATCGAATAAGGTACAAAGAAAATATACTATACTACCAAGCCCTATGCTTATCATAATGCGTAGGGTAAGTAGTTGTTTTTTGTTGGGTGGTGATATAATTTTTGGGGTTTCCATCATTTATTATCTACTACATAAAAGGGAGTATTACAAGTAGCAAAATTTCCATGTTTATCATACACTGAAACATAAATACGATAAGGGCCTTCTTTAGGAGGGGTTCTGAAAACCACTGTTGTTTTGCTTTGTTTAATGAATACGTCTTTGATAGGCTTTACTTTTTTAATGCTATAAATATCGTTTACTTGAAACCAGTCTTCTGGCAATACCTGCCATTGGTAAGTTAGGTCTGTAGTATCTGCCTTATCCATCAACAATAATTTAGCAGTAGCCCTAGCATTGGGTTGATAGATTAAATTATCCCTTGCTCCTTTTCTATCTACTAGCATATAGCGTATTTGCGGGGCTTTGTGTGTTGGGTGTGTTGACGTCCATATATATTGCATAGTGCCAACGGCTTCAGATGATGCCCCATTTTCATCAAAAAGACTAAACCATGTGGGAGTATTTTCTTGTTTATGTCCCCAATAAAAAACCAACGAGCCTAATAGTCTCGGATTTTCAACAGGCATATCATGTCGATATATCCAGAGGTATTGTTCTGCTTTTTTTGTACTTGTATTTTCAATAAAGGCTCTCCAAGCGGTATGCTCATGGGGGTACCATGGTCCATCAATTCCCCATTCGGTTATCAAAAATGGGCCGTCCCACAGCCATTCAAAATCTTCTAAATCTTTCCTCAAGTTCTTTAGTTTGCCAAAGATGTTAAAAGATATAAAATCAATATTAGTCCTGAATTTAAGGTGAAAGATGTTTTTACGTTGAAAATTAGTTATTGTAGTAGTCACCAAATGATTAGGGTCATTTTGATGAATCATATCTACTAGATTATTGAATACTTTGTAGAATGATAAGAACCGAGGTTTGTTCGGAAACGCCAATTCGTTACCTAAACACCAAAATAATAAAGAGGGGTGATTTTTGTATTTATTAATAAAACTGGAATAACATTTATATTGCGTAGCGACTAGTTCATCATTTTTATAAAACCAATCCCCATCATTGTTCATGGGCATAGGCAAACCTACAACAACAGCAATGTCATAGATTTTAGCTTCATCTAATATTGCTTGCAGATGAGTGGTATCCCAAGTTCTGATAGTATTTCCGCCAGCTTCTTTTAGTTTCTTTAGGTTGGTAAATCCGGCAGCACCCTTTATAAAAAAAAGTTTACCGTTTCTGTACAACGTATATTGCCCTTTTTCGTATTTAATATGTACAGTTTTGAGCGAATTATCAGGAACTTCTTTTCCGCAACCTAATAATATGATTGAAAGGTAGGATGTAAAAATACTAGCTATAATAGTTTTGAGTCTATTTTTCACTGAGTTTATTTTAAGATAATAAAGCGTTTAAATTACCATAAAATTAATTACTTTACTTAAAATTGAAATAATCATGATACAAAAAAGCCTTTATTTAATACCTTTCTAAATTAAGGCATCAAATAAAGGCTTTCAATGAAGCTGTTTAAACTTTCCGTTTCTGAGGTGAAAGTATTCTATTTTTGAATTGATTTTTTCAACATTTGCGAAACATAGCATCGCTACGTTTAGTAAATTTGGAATAAGTTATTCTAAAAGACTTAGTTTAACCCGAAAGGGAAAGCTTAAACAGCTTCAATAAATAACTTTAATATCTCAAATAAGGTAACATAACAATCACAACACTTTCTTAACTATATTGATACGGAAAGGTTAACGTAAATGTTGTCCCTTTTCCTTCTTCACTTTCAAAACTGATTGTTCCGCCCAATTTATTGGTAAATTCTTTGGTAATATTCAGTCCCAAACCTGTTCCTTCTATCGCCAATACATTGTTGGCTCTGAAAAATATCTCAAATAAATGTTGTTGGTCTTCCAAAGGAATACCGATACCATAATCTTTGACAATTATGTTAAAATTATGCTCGTTAAAATTCAATGTCAGACTAGGATTAGCCATCCCTTCTGAATATTTAAAGGCATTATCAACCAAATTATGAATCACATGATTTAACAACGAGGCATCGGTATAAATCATTTTTTTCGTTAATGGTAGCGATAAATCAAGTTTCCTGAGGTCTTTTCTATCAAAAAAGTATTGAGAATTTATTTCATTTACTAATGCTACGATATCGATATACTCTAATTCTAAATTGAGCTTTTCATTCGCTGTTTTTTCTAATAAAAGAACATCTTTCAGCATTTCAGTCAGACGATTAGACTGTAGCGTTACCCTACTAAGATGATGCTGTATTTTTTCTTTAAGGTCGATATTATTAAGCATATCAGTATAAATACCTAAAATATCAATACTCGTAATGATGGTTGCAAGGGGTGTTCTAAATTCGTGAGAAGCAAAAGAAATAAAACGTGATTTTAGCAAATTGATTTCTTTTTCTTTCTCCAACGAAAGCTCTAATTGGCGAAGGTGTTTTTTTGCTTCCTCAGCATTTTTTCTTTCCGTAATATCGATTAGAATGCCATTAAAAACAATTTTTTGACCAATCATCGTAGCACTTGCAATACCATCAAACCATTTAATTTCATTCTTTGCATTATGAATCCTTCCTTCAAAATGCCAATCAGATTTGGTTTGAATAGCGACATAAATAGAATTTAAAAAAGCTTTTTTATCTTCATGATAGATATGTTTTGATAAATCTAATTCGTTAACATCAAAGTCAATCCCAAAAATATCAGCCATCTTAGAACTTAAGTAGGGAAAATGGGTTGTTCCATCTGCTTCTACACAAAACTGATAAACAACTCCCGGAACACTCTTGGCGAGGGTTTTAAACATCAATTCGCTTTCCCGCAATTGTTCTTCTACTAATTTTAATTCAGTGATGTTAATGCTTATGCCTATCAATCTATCAACTTCTCCATCCTCGTTAACTAACGGAATCTTAGATAACAAGTACCATGTTCTTTTCTTACTAGGGTCATCAATCAAGGTTTCTTTGTTAATGATAGCTTTTCCCGTTTTGAAAACTGTCTGGTCTTCCTCCATGAATATTTTAGCATATTCTTCTGTAAAAGTTTCGTAATCGTTTTTGCCAAGCCCTTCTTTTTCTTCTTTAAAGCCTAAATATTCAAGCTCGGCTTTGTTAATTAAAGTCTTTCTTGAAGCTAAATCTTTTACATATACATTCAAGGGTAAATTATCAACTATGGTTCTGAGTAAGTATTGTTCTGCTTTGAGTAATTGTTCTGCTTTTCTTCTTTCAGTAATATCCCTAAAATTCATGACAATTCCTTTAATAGAAGGTTCTGCCAATTGATTATTAAATTGGGTTTCAATCCATACTAATTCACCAGTAGGTTTTGTGTATCTAAGAGATGCCGTCGGACTGTAATTTGGATCACTATATACTTTTTGAAAAATAGCACCAAGTTCTTTAAGGTCATCTGGATGAACTAACGCTCTATTGTACTCTTCAAGACTAGTAATCCCAAATATATTTTTCCCTCCTGGGCTAATTTCAATTATTTTTTGGTTTACATCTACAATCGCAATTCCTTCTAAACTTTTTTCAATTAGGGCTTTAAATCGCTTCTCCTTCTCTATAATATCTCTTTCTGCTCGCTTCTTTTCTGTGACATCCTGTGAAGTAATCCTGATTTGAGCGGCTTTTCCTTCCTCATCTCTAATCAGTTTAGCATCCATTACAATGTACTTAATTCTACAATCTGACATCTTGAGGCGAAAATCAATATACAAATATTTATCTTCCCTCATCATTAGCTCATGCTGTTCGATAAGCTTCTCCTTATCACTTTCATAAACATAGTTCAGTGCCTCATCTAAGTTTAGCGGTGATTGGTCAGGAGCTATCTCGAAGATATTATACATTTCTTCAGACCAGTGACTACTTTGCTCAATTAAATCTATTTCCCAATATCCTAATCTCGCAATATTCTGAGCAGCCAATAATTGTTCATTTGTTTTTTGAAGAGCAAATTCACTAAGCTTCCTTTCAGTAATATCCTTCCCATAACAAGCAGCGCCTATCAGTTTATCCTCTATTTTGATGGGATAAAATGACACTTCACGCCATAAATTTTTTAGATATGAAATATTATACTGTTCCGTAAAAGTTTCTCCTTTCAACGCCCTCTCATAATACGCAGTATAAAGTGCTAAATGGGCTGGCATATCCTTAAGCGTTTCTAAAACGTTTTTTCCGGGATAAATGCATTCTCCAGAATAATCAAATATTAGTTTTTCAAAGGCCGCATTATATGATATTAAACGAAAGGAAGTATCCACACTCCATACAATTTCGGAGGTATTATCAATTAATGATTTTAAATTTTTAGCATCAAATTCTTTTTGCTTTCTGGCAATTACTTGCTCATTAATATCTCTAAAATTCAATAAAATAGCCTGTATTGCATGATTCTTTTGTAGGTTATGAATAGTCACCTCAAGCCAGTTTTCAGTATCATCAGTTGATATAATACGACACTCTACTTTCTTAGATTCTTTTGGATTTGCAATAGAATTGATAAAAGCTGTAGCCAATAATTCTCGGTCTTCAGTATTTATTTTGATATTATTTTTGATAAAATCAGTGCTCACATCGTTTGAAAAACCTAAAATTCTTTTTCCAGTAGGGCTAACTTCAAGAAACGTACCATCACTATCTAGCAAAGCATAGCCTTCATGACAGTTTTCAATAATTGAAAAAAACCTATTTTCTTTAAGCTTCAAAATATCTTCATTAGCTTTAAGAAAGGTAATATCTTTGAAATAACCATGCCAAATGATTAAACCATCTTCATTACGTTCTGGGCTAGCAAATACTTGTATCCATTTAAAATGAATGTCATCATTGCATATTCTAAATTCGTAAAGCCAATTATTAAGTTCTTTCTGAGAGGTTTGTAATGAGGTAAAAAAGCCCTCATAATCATCTTTGATAATAGATTGAAAGTACGTTGACGGATTATTCTGAAAAATATGTTTATCAACATTGAAAAATATTTTTTCAATTACCTTATTAACATAAGGAAAGGATATGTTTCCTTCGGATGATAGCACTAACTGAAACATGGCTACCAGCGAATTATTATTTATATTTTCAAAATTCTGGCGGATTCTTGGTTCACTCTCCAATGTATTCATGAATACTTTATTGTTATAATATACAAACGTCTTTTATTGCCAGTAAAGTAATTACAGACAACTAAGTATTTATAATCAAAGACTATACCATCTTTAACACCAACATTACTTATATGAAGATTGTTTAATTTGTGATAATAACAATAAAAAAAACGGCAATATTTTACTGACAATTTACTAGTGCAATAAATCAACTATGAACGAGCCATGTTTTTTTTTTGCTTAAAAAAACAAAGAAGTTTTTTGTATTATTTTCAATCCAATAATAATATGGTAATACAAGTTTGGAGAGCAGGCAACTAAGCTGAAAAGCTAGAGATAGAAGAATTATAAAGTGGTGTAGAACTATTTATTAATTGAATTTATGCTATAAAATTTAAACCATAATTCATTTTTTAGTTTACGGTCGAAAAAATTAAAATAATACAAGACCGCATTAATTAAGTTTAATTTTTATCCTATGTTAATGATTATAAAAATAGGCTATCTCCTATATTTTATAAAAAATACAAGAGATAGCCTATTTAATGCAATTAAATTTAATCAATTACTGAATCATTCTTTTTAGCAGTATCACTAGCCATTTGCTGGTCTTTTACAACTGCCTTGGTATAAGGCATTTTAGCATTTTGCCATGTCAGATACTCTTCTTTTGGTTGATTTCTGATAATGCTCAATCCTTTTTCAGCAGTGTTTGCTCCCAGCTGTTTATAATTTCTGTTTAAAGCCACATTTTCGCTAATAGGAAACGATTTTTTATTTTTTTTAGCTGCCGCAGCCGCTTTATTTGGATGTTTGTAATTGTGTGTGCTATACCCAGGATCACCTGCCGGAATCTCCTGAGCGAACGAACCATAACTTGCTAAGGTTAACAAGGTCGCCCAAAAAACTTTTGTTTTCATGATGTTATGTGATTTAAGTTTGTATGTTTTGTTTCTGTATTTACTTACCTTGAACAATTGAGTATAAACAACCATTACACATTTCAATGACTAAAGACCTTAGAAAATTGTATTATTTATACCCAAGACTATCTTGTCTTTTTATTCTAAACGTAAGATGCACACAAAAATTTTGACAAACAAATGAGCCATTTTAAGCAAGACGAGTTGGTTTTAGAAGCAAAAATTTACAATATTTTGTTTTTATTAAAGAATAAATATGAAATTAAACGTTATTTTGAAGCAAATAACTAGTTTTTATTGATAGCTCTATAATATTGACACCAAAATACATGTAATCATGAAAAAAAATATTTTCATGATTACATGTACTCAGTAGGTTTAAAATTAGACTAAAAAATATGATAATTTATAATTTTTAAAAGATTTAAGTATTAAAATCAACTTATAAACAGACTATTTATACTTAAATCAAGGCTTCTCAGGGTGTATAAAGCATAAAATCCCGAAAAATAAATTAAGCATTAATACTTAATTTATTTTTCGGGATTCTTACAAAGAAAACACTTATTGTTAGTTTTCAAAAAAACGTTTTACTTGTGGTTGAGACTTTAAGCCTTCCAGAATATCTTTGGTGAGAGGTTTTGAAACATAAGAAATTACTTGTTCATAAGTACTAGCCTTATCAAGGTCGTGCTGGTCAATCGAAGAACTTACCATTACGACATAGATTTGATTTTTCAATGCCTGTTTTTGCAAAGCTTCCAATAGCTCCCAACCATTCATCACAGGCATATTTATATCAAGAAGTATTAAATAAGCATCATCTCCATTGTTATTGATAATAAAATCAAATGCTTGCTTTCCATCAGCAAAGTTGATAGGAGCATCAGTAAGCCCACTTTTTTTGGCAATTATTGAGTGCAGGGTTTGCACCATCTTGTCATCATCAACAATTAATAAATTGAGTTTCATATTAAAATATTATTGTGATCTGTTTTAATTGTGTTATTGATTTTTCTTATAATCCCATCGAGCTCATAAGCTGAATCAAGAATATTTTGTAGAAGTTCCTCTCTACTTATTTCAATATTATCAAAATCATTTAATAAATTGATAATACCCATAATTCTAGCCACTGGAGCCCTAACGATATGCGATTGCATCCATGCAATTTCTCTGAGTTGTTTATTCTGAGTTTCTATTTCTCCAAGATGTTTCTTTTGATCATTAATATCTTGCATCATTCCATATAACCTTATTGGCTTGCCTTCTACTAGCTCAACTCTTCCTTTAGTCCTTACCCATCTTGTTTTCCCTTTTTCAGTAATAATTTGGACCTCATGGTCATAAGGCTTTCCGTAAAGAATTGCTTCATTTACAGCTTGAATGATTTTATCTCTGTCTTGGCCCTCTTTATATGCCATTAATCCTGTTTCAAACGTAGGTTCATAGTCAATTGGTGCTTCATGAATTTCTTTGGTAATAGCATTCCATGTTACTTTTTTGGTTACAATATCGAATTGCCACCCCCCAATCTTACCGATTTGACTTGTTTCTAAAAGAGTTCTTTCGTTTGCTTGAAGCTCAAGTTCTGCAATTTTACGCTTTGTGATATTTCTACCAAACATTGCTGCCCCCCTTATTGTATCACCTTCTTTGATAGGATTAAATATTATTTCACTCCAAGTGGCCCAAAAAGTATCAAACTCTGGAGAAAATAGCTCGTAAGTAAATGTATTTCCTTGTAAAACTTTTTGATGGAAAGTTTGCCATTTCAGTTTAGTATGCTCATCAATGCCTATAATCTTATTTACATAATCTCCAGTTTTCAATCGAACACCATAAATTCTTTCAATCAATTGCAAATAAGCTTCGTTTGCTGTTACCAAACATTCATTCTTGTCTATACTCCACACCAAATCATCGGTACTATTAATAAGTGCTAAAGTATTAGCTTTTTCAGTTTCAAGAAGTTGTAAATACCTTTTCTGTTCGGTAATATCATTGATAAGTACATGCTTTGCTCTACGACCTTGATATCTAATTCCGTGAGTACTTATCATTACATATATTATTTCTCCATTCTTTTTAATATGCCTCCATTCATATTGATTAGCCTTAAATTCGTTATCATCGTTCGTATAATCTAGAAATTTATAAGCATCTTCTTTAGGGCGAATGTCCAACAAAGTCATTTTCAAAAACTCTTCTCTAGCATATCCGTAATGTTGTATGGCAGCCTTGTTAATTTCTAAAAAAGCCAAGGTTTCAACATCATAAATCCACATAGGCTGTGGATTCGAGAGAAATAACAATCGATATTGTTCTTTGCTTTTTTTAATCTTGTCTTTATCCTTCTTTCTTTTGGTAATATTTCGGGCATTTAGCACCAACTTTTCAATCTTCCCATTTTCATAAATCGGATGAAAAGTAATATCCATCCATTGCTCATTATACCATTCGGTAGGGGGCATATAAACATCTACTGAAAAAGTATTTCCTAAAAAAGCTTTCTGGCTTTGGGTCTTAAATAGCTGTATTAGCTCTTCGGTATAGAAGTTTTTCAATAAAAAACTTTCTCCTACTTTCAAGGTATTTCCAGTATATTTTTTGATGGCATCAATGTAGGTTTTATTCGCAGAAATCAGGTTCAGATTTCTATCTACACACCATATATATTCGTTGGTGGCGCTTAATAATACCTTTAATTGGTTTTTTTCGAAAAGTAATTCGTTTAAACTAAGTTGATTTTGTTCAATTAATTCAATCGTTTTTTTAGCAAATGTTTTGAAGATTTTTTGCTCCTTTTCTGTAAGCTCAACCGAAGTGTGGTGGAGTAATACAATATGCCCTAACATCATCCCTGATGTTAGATACAAAGTCATACCTGAGATAGATTTAATCCCTTGTGCTAATAACCATGCCTCTTGGGGATTATTAATCGTAAAAATTTCTTTTGAATATCCCCATTCATGTCTAATCAAAAATGTGCTTAAGTGTAAATCTAAGCTAAGCTGAATACTTTCAGCTGACTTACACCACTGCCTTTTTGTCCCTACGAAAGAGAGACAAATGACGGATGAATCAAATATATTTGAAGCTACATCAAGAACAAAATCGAAACCGTTTTCCTGTAGTGCTTCAACTTGAATTGTAATAAATTCATTTGGCGGAGTGAAATTATTCATATCTAATTGAAAGCAGTTTATTAAAAGACTAAAATAGTGAGGGTAAGTCCAAATCAATCTCACTGCAAACTAATCAAAAAAAATGAAAAATATACGCTTTATTGTATTTAAGCAGATTTTTCATCCCTTAAATTCATAATTAATAGGACAGGCATAAATTTCTATTGAAAAATAAATAATGAAAATTTTGTTTAAATGTTCATTTCAAGATAAAATTCTATTTAAAACTACGAATTAAAAATATAACTATTTAAAGATTCTATCTTAAGGTCTTCTTGCAAGTAAATTTTTTATTTGAAAGATTTACCCTTAACATTACAGAAAAAAGAGCGACAATATACTAATCAATTTATAAGATAATGGAAAAATTGAAAATTGCTTTTCAAAAATTTGATGAATATAATAAAGCTGATAATAATATCTTTGTGTGGGAAGGAGCGGAATATCCACAGGAGTATTTTTTAGCCCTACAATTATATCAATGGGTGTTGAAATTAGACCCTACTGCTACAGAAGCATTGTTACTGGCTTCACGAAGCCAACATATTGGTCGTTGGGAAATTGCCAGAGAAACCTATCCTGATGGAAGAGTAGGTTATTTAACATGGCGAAAGGATTTATCATTTTTTCATGCTAAAAAAGCGAAAGAAATTTTAACTGAGGTGGGCTATGAGGAAGAGGAAATTGCGAAAGTGGAGAGAATTATTCTTAAACAAAGAATAAAAACTGACCCAGAAGTACAAACGATGGAAAATGCACTTTGCTTAGTTTTTTTACAATTTCAATATGAAGACTTTCATCCCAAATATGTACCAGAAAAGGTGATTAATATTTTGAAAAAATCTTTATTAAAAATGGATGCTCATGGACATCAATTCGCTTTGAAGCTAACTTATTCCCCTCAAGGTCTGGCTTATATTCAGGAAGCTTTGAAATTACTGGCAGAATGATAATTATTCAAGACTATTTCAAAAGGTCAATATTCATTTTACTTTCTGAAATAGTCTTTTTTATTTTATACTTTAAAAGAAGCCTACTCCAAACTGAAAACCTAGCGTATAAGAAGTAGGTTTATCATTGCCAAAACGGACAGGCAATGGGACAGCTATAAAGTAGTTGGAATGCTTGTTCTTTTTAACCACTTTATTTAACACGGGTGTAAAGCCATATCTTCCGCCCGTTTCAAAGGCTGCTCTTGTTACTAAAGTAAGTCCATGCTTAAATCGAAACATTACACCCGGATGGAACAAGAAATTGTTCACCTTACTCACTCCATTTTCTGAGCGAATCGTTGGGACAAACTCAAAACTGAATCCTATTTTATCACTTTTCAGGATATTGATGCCCGTCGGGAAGCCAATCGTATAACTTGACCCAAAATTTGATGTACTAGTGCCATCAGCCGACCAAGTAGTAATAGGGTGCAAAATACCCATATAGCCTACAATTTTGGGATAGGTGTTTTCAGGAGAAGGTTGCTGTGCAAAAAAGCTAAAAGACAAAGAAAGTAATAAGATAAGGTAAGTAATTTTGTTTTTCATTGTAAGAATTAAGGATTGTTCCCGACAAAATTTCAAGAATAATCCTACTCAAAATAGCACATAATTAACTTTTTGTATCAAACTTACTTTTTGTGATATTTTTTTTGAAAACTGAGGGGTTTTCGCCTGTATATTTTTTGAAGATTCTTGTAAAATGACTCTGGTCTGAAAAACCTGTTAAATACGCTATCTCTGTTAAAGAGTGATTAGTACTACTCAATAGTTCTATCGCCTTTTCAATTCGTAGTTTGCGGATGTATTCACCAAAAGATAGGTTTTCAAAGTACTTAGAGAATTCTCTGGAAAGATAAGCAGGATTTACATCCAACTCTTTTGAAATTTCTTTCAAGCTTAAAGTCAGATTGGTATCTATTTGGTCTTGAATAATATCCTTTAATTCTTTTGCCCATACAGGCGTCTTACGATTACTTTTAGTAGCGGGGTGAAATACTTTTTGAAAGACATCAACTAACAGGTTTTCAAAAGGATTCTGAAAATGCTTTACTGATTGCAGGTATTTTGCCCAACTGTATAAGCCATCATAAATCACCATCCCTTGTTTCAGTAATTCGTGGTCATCTTGAATATTATGTGCCATGCCCGAGGCTATTGCCCATAATCCTGCAGATTGTGGCGCAATATCATGTCTGTCAGTGTCGGCACCACGTACTATTACCGCCATTGTATGAACAGCTTCGTCATCGATATTGTATTTTTCAATCAAACAGTCGAAAGTACATAAGCCCAATTGATGGGATAGTTCTACGTTCGGGACATCAAAGGGTATTGCTCCTATTGCTTCAGCTTGCTGGATTACAGCATCAAAAGGAACAAAAATAAATTCTGCGTCTGAATCAATGTATTTTTTAATCAACCACGGACAAGCTATTCTATCAATCTTTGGTTTTTCTCGGGTTATCCATTTCATAAGTAGTAAATAGTGATTGGTAAATAGTCATTGGTGACCGGTCCGCCGTCCATATCTTTATAGTTCATTGAAATTGTTGGAAAAAGTGCAATTTTGAAATACAATTTGACATGGGTGGGCAGCAGCCCGTGTTTCGCCGTTGCGGCAGCATTTCAAACTCCTAGTTATCTTTGTTTATGACAAATAAAAACGTTGCTTAAATTGTATTGATTAATTAATCAATGAATGAATGTTTTTTGATAAATGACGGCAAAATAAGGATTTATTACAAGAAGATTAAATTTAAAATAATTACTCTACTTGTCTTGTAGATTTATTTAACTCTATTAACTTTGTAGGAAACTAAGAATTTAATTTTTTATGGAAATAGAATCACCGACTAATCTTGAACAAGTTGTTGAGAAAAAGAAGTCATCCAAAAACCCTTTTGAAGAAGCCATTATTAAGATTTGGAAACGTGAAAGAACATCTTATGAAGTAGCCATTCACTTCTTTAATGCATTAGCTTTGATGATTGTAGGGTATTTTGTTTTTACTTATATAACTATTCAAACAATTACTACAGGTCTTCATGAAATAAATTCTGATATACTATATTATATTTTAGGGGGCTTTATCGCTCAAATGATTGACGGAGCTTTAGGAATGGCTTATGGTGTTACGGCTTCTACTTTTTTAGCCAACGTTGGCGTGTCACCAGCAGTAATTTCAATGAGCGTGCACGCATCTGAGATTTTCACGAGTGGGGTATCGGGCTATATGCACTTAAAATTTGGCAATGTTAATTCCAAACTATTTAAAGCTGTATTGATTCCAGGGGTTATCGGGGCTGTATTAGGTGCTTATGCGCTTTCTACCTTAGCCGAAAGCTATATGCAATATGTAAAACCAGCCGTCTCTACTTATACTTTAATTCTGGGTGTTGTTATTATTCAAAAAGCCTTAGTAAAAAGACAACAAAAGAAAAACATTAAAATGATTGGGCCTTTAGCATGGTTTGGTGGAATGATGGACTCTATTGGTGGTGGCGGTTGGGGACCTATCGTTTCTTCGACATTGATTGCTTCGGGACGTCATCCAAAATATACGATTGGTTCAGTAAACTTGGCGGAGTTCTTTATCTCGCTTTCGTCTTCATTAACCTTCATTTTTGTGATTGGCTTTTCGCAATGGCAGGTCATTCTGGGCTTAATTCTTGGGGGTATCGTAGCAGCACCTATTGCGGCTCGCTTATCAAGTAAATTGCCAGTAAAAGCATTAATGATTATGGTAGGTATTGTAGTAATCTTAGCAAGTTTGAAGAAACTTATCGGATAATTTCCTTCAAACTTAACTAAGTTACCAGATTAGTTTTTAGATATTAGTAATAAAAGGTGCCGCTCGAACATACTGATTTTCAAACAATTGTTTGATGATAAAATCAGCTAAATCGGTGGCACTTATTTTATCTCCTGTACAATCTTCCAAACTGACATCAATATTGCCTTTAGCATCTGTTTGTTCTATCATAGGTAATCTTATCAACGTCCAATCGATTTCACTATCTACCAACATTTCGTATTCTTGCTGTTTGTCGGCAGTAGTATTCGGATAATTTTGCTTCATCCAGTCTGTCCCAAATTTGGTTTTAGGACTTTTGTTATCAAACGGCGTATCAACGTTTAGTCCTGTAGTAACAATATACCTATTGATATTACATTCCTTCATTGCTTGCAATACGTTTCTGGTAGCATCTCCAAAAATAGAGCTTTCACCCACAGGTTGCCCAATTGTACTAATAACAGCTTGACAGCCTTCTACAAGGCTCAAAATAGCATGATAGTCGCGGGCATCGCCTTTGATGATTTCAATTTGAGGACTTTGAATGTGAAAATTATCAGGATTTCTAAGAAGCATTTTGAAATAAAAACCTTGATTTAATAACGCTTGAACAAGGTATTTTCCTGACTTACCTGTACCACCGATGATGGCAAGTTTTATTGACTGTTGCATAGTACTCTTGATTAAAAATTGAAAATATAAATTCAGACTGTCTTCAAGTGAAAACAATCAGTTCGCTTACATTTTTGTAAGGCGAGTATTCAGATCAATATTTTAAACAAAGAGTCTAATACGTAAAATTAGTAAAATAACCTGACTATGGGGCAAAGTCTATGTGTAAAATTTTAATCACCACATTTAGCAGGCACGTTCAGTGAAAGTAAGTGAATAAATTTCCAAGTGAATCACAGTAGTTTAGCATACCTTTATCCTTTTGAAGAAAACGTATTAAAACCTTTATAATAAACTAAGAAAATGTCTGAAATATCTCGTCGTGATTTCCTTTATCAAGCAGGTTTACTAGCTTCTGCTTCATTGCTTTCTTTTGAAAGTTTGGCTGCTAAAGTTCCTAATCTTCAATTAGCCTATTCTGCTATTACGTGGGGAGGCAAAGACCTTGATGCGATGAAAGATATTTCATCATTGGGTTTCAAAGGGGTACAGTTGCGTGCTAATGCGTATGATACGTACAAAACCAAAGTGCAAGAATTAAAAGATATTATTGCGGCCAATGGTTTGGCATTACCGATGTTTTCAAGTGGTAATGTTGAAATCGACCCAGCCAAAGAAGCTAGTACGATAGATTATCACGTGGCTCACGCCAGCTTTGTAAAGGCATTGGGCGGTACTTCTATTCAATTAACCAATTCAGCTCGTCCGAAAGACAGATTACCAAGTACGGAAGAATTAAAACGTTTGGCATTCGTAATGAACGAAATCGGTAAACAAACTGCCGATTTGGGTATTCAGGCTGTGTATCATAATCACATGCACCAATTGGGAGAAACGCCAGAGGAAGTGGATATCATCGTGCAAGATATGAATCCTAAATACATGAAATTATTATTGGACGTAGCCCATTATCATCAAGGAGGTGGCGTACCTGCTAAAGCGGTATTGCAATACAAAGACATCATTGGTGCATTGCACATCAAAGATGTAAAAAGTCCTTTGGCTGATAAACCAAATGACCCTAAGGCATACAAATTTATGGAATTAGGACAAGGGAACGTCGATTTAAAAGCAGTATTCGATAATCTTCAAAAGATTAACTATAAAAAATGGGCGATTGTTGAATTGGACGGCGTACCTGAAAAAACACGTACTCCATTGCAATCAGCAGAAATCAGTAAAGCATTTTTAAAAGATAAAATCGGGTTTAAAATTTAGTTTTGCCATTACTGATGGTATGACTAATATTCCTATTAGGGTGCGACTTAAGTCGCACCCTAATAGGAATAAGTTTTAAACCATGGTCTGGGACACACAACATGAGTAACAACCCTACTCCTTCGCCCTCCTATTCATCTCTATCACTTCTACATCAAAGATTCTTTTGCCCTCTATCTTTAGCCTCACTGCCGTTTGCACTTTATGAAAACCATGCGTTCCTGCTGCTCCAGGATTAATAAAAAGCATTCCATTTCTATGTAAATCTCTTTTTACTTGTAGAATATGCGAATGTCCACACACAAAAATATCAGGTGTTTTTATCCTAAAACATTCAAGGGCATCGGGTTTATAACTTGATGGCGCTCCTGCGATGTGTGTCATTCCAATATTGAGTTCTTCGCAAGTAAAATGATTTATTTTTGGATAAATTTGCCTCACTGTAGCATCATCAATATTGCCATATACCCCTTGGATAGGCTTTAAGGCCTCAAGGGTATCCGAAACCGCTACAATGCCCCAATCTCCTGCGTGCCAAATATGGTCGCACCAGTCGATATGAGGGAAAAGACGTTCGTCAAGAAAACTATGAGTATCGGAAATAATTAAAATTTTTTGCATAATTTTCACTAAGTCGCCAAATCTTCCGTTTTCAATAAAGGAAACAGAGAGGAATATTGATTATTAAAGATTAAATCTCGTGAATATGTATATTTGCATATATAAATTCTTTAGCAAAGATTGAACAAAAATAGTTGAATATATATTGAAGCTGTTTAAATCGAAAGACTACTAAGTTAAGTATTTCGAGATTTACTTGAGAAAAATAGAAAAACAAACCAGCTAATTTGTTGCTTTATGCCAGTGAAACCATTTGAAACTACCCTTTATGAAAAACTTAAACCGTTTTTCAGTATGCACAATTTTGAGCTGTTAGCAGATAAAAAACAATTTCGAAAAATTACACCAACAGGCTTCCAGAACGTAATTTTTACGGCAACTTCTTATGATAATGAAACTTGGCTAGAAGTAAATATTGGTTGCAGAAACAACCAAGTAGAGCAGATAGCCCAACAGTTTCTGGGGAATACCCGTGACTTCTGGTCAGATTCTAATACTTTAGTCATCTCAATTGGGAAATTTAATGATGCCAAATATTTTAGATATAAGATTTTGAATGAAAACGATTTGGATGATGTTTGTGAAATAGTGAAAGAGTTTTTGGAACAAAGAGGATTTCATTTTATGAATGAATCGGATAGCTTACCAGCATTAAATAATATTTTTAATCTGCATCTTTCTAAGCCTTGCAAATACTTATACAACCAATTGCATCGTAGTTATAAGGGTATCATCACCGCAAAGTTGACCCATGATAAACACTTTTTAGATTTATCGAACAAACACCGTGATATTTTGATGAGTAATGGCTCTAGTCCTGATGAACTATTGACTTACGAAAGATTACTAAGTTTTCTGTTGTACCATTCTGTGAATTAAACCAGCTTTTATTGAAATTTTCCTAAATTGCATAAGGAAGATTAATTTTTTGATGAAATTACGTATTGTACTCATATTGTTGTTCTGTAACAGTTGGCTTACACCTTTGGTGGCACAACTGAAATTCAGCCGTATTAGTACACAAAGAGGCTTATCGCAAAGTACGGTAGGGCAAATCTTTCAAGATAAAAAAGGATTTATTTGGTTTGCCACGAAAGACGGCCTTAATAAATACGACGGCTACCAGTTCACCGTTTATCGACATATCTCTAACGACCCCAATTCTATTAGTAGTAGTACCATTTCATGTATTACCGAAGACCAAGAAGGCAACCTTTGGGTAGGTACTTTTGATGGTGGCGTAAATAAACTCGACAAAACCACAGGAAATTTTATTCATTTCAAACAAGCAGACGATAAAACTAATATCGGTGGACTCAGCATTTCGTCTATCATTGCATCGCCCGATAATAAAATATGGGTTTCTACTTATGGTTATGGCTTGCTTTGTTTTGATAACCAACAAAAAACCATCAAATGGCGTTTGGTGGAATCAGAGCTATTGACGACCAATGATATTTCCTTGGTTTTTCAAGATAAAAAGAACACGCTTTGGTTGGGTGGGCATTATGGCGTAATAACCCATATTGACAAAAACAATCATGCCAATACGGTTCGTCTTCAAAGCAATCTTCCTCCTCGTAAAAATCAAATTACTTGTTTGGTAGAAGACCCACAAGGAAAAATTTTAGTAGGGACACGAGGCAATGGCTTGTATTCACTGAACCCGAAAACAAATGTGTTCACTCAGGTGCTATACAGTCCTAATCAGAATAATCGAGCTAATTTGATTACTGATTTGGTTTATGACAAAGATGGCACGCTTTGGATTGGTACGGACAATGGAGTTTTTCTTGTAAAAAACAACAATTATGACCAGCTTAGCTACATAGAATCCAATCCTGATTCTGAAACAGGGTTAAGCTCGCATGCTATTCAATGTATTTTTGTAGACCGAGATAACAATGTTTGGATTAGTACTTGGGAAGCAGGATTGAACGTACATTACAGACATCGGAATAACTTCAAATTATACCGTCACAAGGTAAACTCTACTCAAAATTTATTACGAGATAAAGTAACAGCCATCGCCTGTGAAAACGACCCTAACCGAGTTTGGATTGGTAGTAATAATGGTCTGACACTATTTGATAGGGCTAAAAATACCTTTTCACATTATTTTATCAGCCCTTCTCATGCCACTACTAGCACCAATGACATCAATAATTTATATTATGATAATGATGGAGACCTATCAGTGTTAACGTGGGAAATTGGGCTTAGGATTATGAAAAAAGGCAGTAACTCTTTTATACTGTATCCTTATGATGATGGTAGCAATACAACACACCTTACTTGTTTGAGTCCTGCCAGAAAACCAAAACATTTGTGGATAGGTACACAAGAAGAAGGCATTTTGTTATTCAACAAACAGACGGGCGAATTCAGTCCTGTTCAAGACCTCAACCGTAAAGGGGTATTATTGGGCATGCACATTAATTCCATCTTAGAAGAAGAAAACGGTACACTTTGGATTGGGACTTACAATAATGGTATTTATTGTTATAATCAAAAGAAAAGGCAAATTGTTCATATCCGTAAATCAAACCGCTCGGATGGATTAAGTGCTAATCAAATCAATAAAATATTTCAGGATTCCCGCAAACAAATCTGGATAGGCACGAATGGTGGTGGTTTGAACCTTTATCAACCAACTACCAGAAATTTTAAAGTTTGGAGAACAGAAGATGGATTACCCAATAATACCATCAAGGGAATTGTTGAAGACCATCATTATCATTTGTGGTTATCGACCAATCAAGGTATTTCACAATTTATAACTTATAGCAATTCATTCAAGAACTATACAAAAGCTGATGGGCTTCAAGGCTCAGAGTTTTTGCTGAATGCTTATGCTCAAAACAATCGTGGTGAAATATTTTTTGGTGGTACAGAAGGACTCAACATTTTTCATCCAGACAGTCTGATTGAAAGTAATATAGTACCCAATGTATATATTACAGGCTTAAAATTGTTCAATAAGTACGTGGTGGTAGGGCAACCCGGCTCGCCTTTGCAGCAAGATATTTCTCAAACAGAGGAATTAGAACTAGCGTCAGATCAGAATGTATTTTCAATTGATTTTACTGCCTTGGATTTCCAACAGTTCAAGAATAACCAATATGCTTATGTGCTACAAGGTTTTGATAAAGAGTGGAACTATGTAGGGACACAAAGAACTGCCAACTATACCAACTTGAATGCAGGAAGCTATCTATTCAGGGTAAAAGCGACCAATAATGATGGCGTTTGGAATCAAAGAGAAGCCATGCTACACATTACGATATTACCCCCTTGGTACAGAACTTGGTGGGCGTATTTCTTTTATTTAATCATTGTGGGTATTGGGCTTTATTTCACCAGAAGAGTCGTGCTCATTCGTGAGCGTTTGAAATTGGATGTACAATTACAAGAAAGAGAAAAAGAACAAGTACAGGAATTAGACCGACTAAAAACTAATTTCTTTACTAATATTTCCCATGAGTTCAGAACCCCTCTAACACTGATTATCAGTCCCTTAGAAAAATATTTAGCCGAAAACAAAGACATTCCAGATTCGCAACGCAAAAGGACGGAATCTATTTATAGAAATGCCAAGCAATTGCAAAAACTGATAAATCAATTACTCGATTTATCTAAATTAGAAGCTGGCAAGCTATCTCCAGAAATTACCCAAAACGATGTAATTGATTTTATTCAACAGATTACAGAATCATTCAGAGGGCTAGCTGAACAGAAGAATATCAGCCTTCTTTTCAAACCATCGACCCCTTATTTGTTAGCTTATTTTGATACAGACATTTTAGAAAAAATTGTCACCAATTTACTTTCAAATGCCTTCAAATTCTCGGATAATGATGGTGAAATTGTTGTAAAAGTATCGGTAAATCCAGCCGATAATCAAAGAATTATTATTGCCGTAAGCGACACGGGTATTGGGATTGATAGTAAAAATTTACAAAATGTATTCAATCGTTTTTACCAGATTCATGGTAAAGACCCTCAGAAACATGTGGTAGGTACTGGTGTAGGGTTAGCGCTGTGTAAAGAGTTGATAGAGTTACACAGAGGAGAGATTCTAGTTAGTAGTCGATTGGGCAAAGGAAGTACCTTTACCATTCACTTGCCTATTAACAAAGATGCCTACGATAGTAATTGGATTCGGGATAATGCTATTGACTCAGAACTTCCTCCGATTAATATACATGATAATTTGATTGAGCCTCATAAAAACGAACATCCTAAAAAGAATGTTCCGCTTTTATTAATTGCAGAAGATAACGACGATTTACGCAATTATATCAAAGAGATTTTCGTTGAAAATTTCAATATAATTGAGGCAAACAATGGTCAAAAAGCCCTTGATATTGCCATAGAGCAAGTACCTGATTTAATCATTTCAGACTGGATTATGCCTGAAATGACTGGTGGTGAGCTTTGCGAGCATGTCAAAACCAAAGAAAGTACCAGCCATATTCCAGTAATTATACTAACGTCTAGAAGTAGTAATGAAAGTAAATTAGCAGGACTTGAAATCGGTGCGGATGATTATATTACCAAGCCTTTTAATGCTAGCTTGTTGGAAGCAAGAGTTAAGAACCTATTGGAAAGCAGGAAAAAACTAAGAGAAAGGTTTAGTAAAGAGGTGAAAGTAAATGCAAAGGAAATCACCTTAAATTCTTCAGATGAACATTTTCTAGAAAAAGCAGTTAGGATTGTAGAGGAAAATATGATGAATACGTCGTTGGATATTGCCTTTTTAGAAAGAGAGTTGAACATGAGTACGATGCAGTTGTATAGAAAACTAAAAAGCTTAACAAACTTTTCAGGAAACGAGTTTATCAAGAATGTTCGTTTGAAAAAGGCAATTCAATTACTTGAAACTGACAGTTTTACCATTGCGGAGATTGCATATAAGGTTGGTTTTAATGACCCTTCTTATTTCACTAGAATATTTAAAAAGGAATTTGGTAAATCGCCATCTGAATACTTAGAAAAAACGCCACTATAATATCTATCACTATCTTCAAGTTTGCTTCAGATTTGTTAGGTATCTTGGTTGTGTAAAACCAATACTATTAAGATTAAATTGTCTATAAGTACTTAACGTTCCCGTCTAATGATGAATATAAAAAAAAGCTTTTATTTATTTATTTTACTTTGCCTAAGTATATGTCCTACTGCTTTTACGCAACAAAGAGATTCTACCTTTCGTAAATTAACCATCAAACAACTCATTGTTCCTGCTTCTTTACTTACGGGAGGTTATGTACTTAAAAGTATTAGTCTAAAACAAGAACAATTAGAATGGCATGATAAATATTATAAAGACTTCCATACACACGTAGATGATATTATTCAATATACGCCTTATGTAGCAGTGTTCGGGTTAGATTTAATGGGCATTAAAGCAAAACATACTGTGGGTGACCGTATTGGTGTTTTATTGATTGGCGCCACTATCATGTCAGGAACGGTGTTTACGCTAAAGCATACTACTAAAGTGCTACGTCCTGACCTTTCTGGACAAGATTCCTTTCCGTCGGGTCATACAGCCAATGCTTTTTTTGGTGCGGCTGTTTTAGCCGAAGAATATAACGACGAAAGTATTTGGTATGGCGTTGGTGCTTATACTGTTGCTACCGCTACTGGAACGCTGAGAGTATTGAATAACAGACATTGGTTTTCAGATGTAATAGTTGGGGCTGGTGTTGGAATACTATCTGCGAAAGCGGCTTATGTAATTTACCCTTGGTTGAAACAAAAATTAGGGAAGAAACCAAGTGATAGTCCTTCTAAAATAGCTTTTACGCCTATGTATGATGGCAGGGTTGTTGGAGGAAATTTGGTGATTGGGTTTTAGGATATAGTTTAAAAAGATTATGGTTAAATAAACATTTGAAGCTTCTATTTTAATATTCTTTCAAAATAGACTATTTTTGATAAAAAGAGTAGAGAATGAACTTACCCAATAAAAAAGCAATAAAGTTAGACGAGATAGATAGTGTATTACAATTCAATGCACC
Source organism: Arcicella aquatica (assembly GCF_034928825.1). NCBI lineage: Bacteria > Pseudomonadati > Bacteroidota > Cytophagia > Cytophagales > Flectobacillaceae > Arcicella > Arcicella aquatica. The sequence continues at coordinate 48,561 of NZ_JAYFUL010000007.1, forward strand.
TCTACCAGGGAAAGAACATCCTTTTTATACTGACTTTACAGGTTTAAGAGGCGACTTTAAAGAAAAAAAGCTTTATAGAACCCTTAATCTAAACCCTTCAAACTTAACTTATAATTTCGAGGCAAATCAATTTAACAAACTAAAGGTTTTTTTGGCTGGCATGCGTGGAAGTGGTAAAACCACGGAATTGGCACGTATTGTTGAGGAAATTGAACATAAAGATGGTTTTTTCTGTGTAGTTTGTAATATAGACATTGAACTGAATATGGACCATGTTGAGTACATGGACATTTTGATTTGTCAGATTGAAAATCTTATCAAGAAAGCACAAGAGAAAGGTTTACAATTAGATAAGAATGTTGTAAAGTCACTTAGCAAATGGTTCGAGGAAAGAACGTTAGAGATTAATAGTTCCATCGAAAAATCTGCGAGTATTGAAATAGAATTAGAAGGAAAATGGGGGCTTCCTTGGCTTTTGTCGTTAGTTGGCAAGTTAAAAGGCGGAGTAACAGGTTCAAAAGAAAGAGCAGATTCTGTTAGAAAAGTATTCAGGAATCGCTTTGTAGATTTTGCACAAGAATTTAACATTTTCGTAGAAGATGCTGCTAGATGGCTTCGTGACCATTCTGAGGCTCGTGATATTTTGTTTATTGTTGATGGATTGGAAAAAACAACAACGGCAGAAAGAAGAAGGGAAATCATCATTGAAAATGCTGAAAGTATCAAAAGTATTCGGGCAAACTGCTTAATGACCCTACCGATTGAACTGATGAAATCAATCAGACAAGTAAAAGATTATTCAGAAGTAGTCACTTTCCCATTTATAAAAGTCCAAGAAATAGATGGTTCTGATGTTGAAGCAACGATTAATCGTTTCGTAGAATTTGTCTATAAAAGAATTGATAAGAGTCTTTTTGAATCAGAAGACGTAGTAAAAACTGCCGTAAGATTTAGTGGGGGTTCTCCTCGTGAATTATTACGGTTACTCCAACATGCAGGCTATGAATTAGAAGATGATGATACCCAAATAACGATGAATGCTTTAATGGAGGCTGTTAAGTATTTATCTGCTGATGCTCGTTTTCTTTCTGAAAAGGAATTAACTGTTTTAAAGGAAATAAGAAAAAACAATAAAGAAAATAAGCCTACACCATTTATCGACGGTATTGAGAAATTATTAGAAGAAATTGTAGTGATGGAATACAATTCTGGTACTTATAAAAGAGTGAATCCTATTATTGCTTACTCCTCAATCTATCAAGAATATGTGGGTAAAGACTGATGATTTTGATAAACAGCTCAAAAAACTCCAACGGGTTGTACAACCTGCGTTATTTAGGTATGTGATTATTCAGTATAACCATGCTGATATAAAAAAAGAAATCATACAATTCTTACAAGCTAATTTCTCTGATAGAGCTTTGCTTTCTATCAAAATACGAGAGACCGATTATTTTCAACTTTTAGACAAAACAGATGCCATTCAAGAAGGTTTTGTCGTGATTGAAGACTACGAATATCTTATTAATGACGAAGCTTTTGCCATGGGGTTTAACCAACGCCGAGATAGATTGTCTGCCAAAAATATAGCCTATATATGTTTAATGCCCAATGATGACAAACTTCTTAAAAAATGCAGAGAACTAATCCCCGACTGGTGGTCTTTTCGCTCAATACTGTTAAAATTTGAAGTGAAATTTTTAAGTAATACTACTGAAAATGAAGCGTTTAAATCCTTAGAAATCTCCACTTTAGGAGGTTTAGATTTTGCTGCTAAAAAAGATGAATTAGATTGGTTAGAGGAAAAAATACTGTCTTTATCAGATACTGAAATTAACCTTAAACTTGAATTATTACAAAAGGCTTCTCATATAGCTTATTACTTACAATTGATAGATAAGCTATTCCTTTTTAATGAATCAATGAGTCAATTGGCAGAAAAAATAGACTTACAAAGAAATAGTTCTTTACAATTTGCAAAAATTCAAAATAGTTATGGGCGTTATTTTAAATTAAAAGGTGATTTTTCTCAAGCACGTAACAAATATAAACTTGCTCTAGATTTAGCTACAAAAGCTAACAATAAATATGCTATTGCAGAATATCAAAATAATTTGGCATTAGTTCTTCAAAATTTAGGGGATTATGAAGGAGCAAAAAAGTTATTGGAAAAAGCAGTAATTTCAGCAGAGAAAACCTTTGGAGAATCCCATCCAAACACAGCAGTTGGTTACTCTAATTTGGCATCAGTTCTTCAAGATTTAGGGGATTATGAAGGGGCTAAAGGTTTATTGGAAAAAGCCTTGATTTCAGATGAGAAAAACTTTGGAGTCTCTCATCCTATGACAGCAGTTCGTTACTCTAGTTTGGCAACCGTCCTTCAAGATTTAGGGGATTATGAAGGAGCAAAAAAGTTATTGGAAAAAGCAGTGATTTCTGATGAGAAGAACTTTGGAGAATCGCATCCTACAACAGCTTCAACAAAATGGAATTTAGCAGCAGTGCTAATAGATTTAAAACTTTTTGATGAAGCCTTGCCATTGTTAGAACAAGCTTATACAACCTTTGAAAATTTATTAGGTATTGAACATCGTGATACTAAAAATTGTAAAGGGTGGTTGGATTTGTTAAATAAAAAAATATTAGAAGTTGGTACTTAATATTTTACAGCACAAACATGAGTCATCCCGAATTTCAAAATCATAAAAAAGCGGTCGAAAAACTAATTTTGACCGCTTTTTTATGATTGATGAACACCGAATTCCTACTGTTTGAGCGGAGCGAGTTTAGGAATTCTTGATTTTCTTTTGTTACTTTTCTTTCATCAAGGAAAGAAAAGTAAGGACTAGACGATAATTAAGTAGAAAACCTCACAAATTGTCTCCAAAACGCACAATTTTAGGAAAAATTCGGGATGACTCATGTTTGTTGAAAATTAAAACTCTTCTGGTTTCGCTTTTCTTGATTGTAACAAACCTTTTTTAATCAATTCGTTATTTTTCCAAGCTTTCTTCGCTATTTTGAATTTTGCTTTGTCTTCTTTGGTGACGGTCTCTAAATCAGATAGGTCTGGTTTGCCAGCATTTACCCAAGCGGTGTACCAAAAATCTGCAACACTTTCGCTTGATAATAACATCTGATTGTTGATAGTATTACCCAAACGTTCTCCGTAAGCCTTGGCAAATTCGCCCGTGTAATTCTTTCTCATTTGTCCGAAACGTTCAGAACGCTTGAATTTTCTTTCGTCTGGAAAGCCTACGCTGGCATTGATTTCTTCTTTGAAAACACCATCCAATAATTTATTGGTGGCTGCGATTTTTGCCCAAATCTCAGCCAATGGATCTTTAATATATTTAGCTTTATGTTTGGTATAAAGGTTATAACTTTCAATGTTTATCTCTGGCACAGCGGTTTCCCAAAGCGAGTGAAGTCCTCTTTGATTAGTCAATTGTCCATCATAATTATAACTTGTATGCAAAGGCACATGGGCGTCTGAAACATAATGACCTAAATCTGCGGCATAAAACAAAATACTATCTTTCATTTTACTGCGGAAAGCCTCTGTCAGTTTTTCTTGCATTGCTACAACTACCCATGGTAAAGTACCATATTTTTTGAGGGTATCGGCAGTATATTTTTTTACGGCTGAATCCCAATCATGAGGAATGGTGTTTAGTGGGTCAGTACCATAAATAGGGGCATCTAAATCAATAAAGTGTTTAGGTGCTTCTGTTTTATCTGTATTTCTACGCACATCTGGACGAACAGAGTTATAAACCATGTAGTCTTCATTTTTCATAAAGAACGTTGCCATTTTTTTAGGCAAAGCGTATGCTGAAATTTGATGAATGGTTTTGTGGCCTAAAAAGCCCCAAGAACAACAGCCTAACAGGATTAAAAGAGCAAGGATTTGTTTAAGTTTTGATAATTGTTTCATGAGTCTTAGTTGAATTGACGTATTTTATTGATTGGGTTAGTTGTAAGAATATGTTTAAAGTTATATTTAGTTTATATCAAAAAAACAATATTTCCTTTCGCAAGTCCTTACTTTTCTTGTCTTGACACAAGAAAAGTAACAAAAGAAAGTCAAGAAATTCCAAACTCGCTATCGCTCAAACAGTGGAATTTCACTAAATGCTGACGCCTAAATAGATATAACTTTGAATAATAAATCTTTTCGAAATTTAAACATACTCTGAATTGACAAGTATGTTTCTGGAAATTACAATAAAGATAAGGTTAAACAATGGCGATTATGGTCATATTGATTTATGTAATAATTAATTCTTATGTGGTCTCAATCCACCTTTAAAGTGATAATTCAAAATATAGCACTTCATCCAAGGGATTGTACACATAAGCGGATGTTGCTTGAAAGCCAAAAGAACGATAGAGCCCAATCGCTTCTGTTAAGGTGGTTAAAGTATCCAATTTCATGGTTTGATAATTGGCATTTTTAGCAAACGTGATCAACTCTTCTACTAATTTCCTACCTACTTTATGCCCTCTGGCAATGGGTTTTACATACAAACGCTTCATTTCGCACACACCTTCGGCAATGGGTTTCAAGGCAACACATCCTACAATCTCTTCGTTGATTTTAGCTAGGATAATACATCCAGCAGGAGCTGCATAAACTTTGGATAGCGTTTGTAATTCTTTCTCAAAATCCTGAAAACAAAGGTCTATCTTTAAGTATTCAGCATATTCTATGAATATTTTTCTTACCTCATCTAATTCATCAGGGGAGTAATTCACGTAATGGAATTGCATATTTTTAACTTTGTGAGTAAATAATTAGGGATAAAAAAAATTGAATGAAAATCACTTACTAATTTTGGGCATGAAATTACAAGAAATATTCCGAAACATCATTGCGACAGATTCGCTTCACGCTCGATTCTTGAATACTCTTTCATTAATGGAGAACACTGGTGCAAGAAAAATATCTGCTTCTGAAGATAAATCCAAAGTATCTTATATCGTATTGAAGCACGCCGCAGAAGAAGCACGTCATGCTTTTTACTTGAAAAAGCAAATCCAAAAAGTTGGAAAAATATCAGATTTCCCAACTTATGAAAAACCATATCTTATCGCTCCTTTTGCTAGTTATACTTATTTGCATACCTTGGATATTCAGGTATGTAGGTATTTAAAACAAACCTTAAAGCTATCAGGTAATGATTTGAAATATGCGGCTTATTTGTTGGTTACGTATGCCATTGAAGTAAGAGCCGACGAATTATATCCTGTATATCAAGAATTACTCGAAGAGGTGTCATCTAAAGTAAATATGAAGTCCATTATTGTTGAAGAAGAAGGACATTTAGCAGAGATGATTAATCAATTAAAAGAGTTTTCGCCAGCATGGGAAATGCACGCTAAAGTGGCTTGCGATATTGAAAAGACTTTATTCGAACAATGGATTATTTCTATTGGTACTGAATTAGGAGTTAATTAATAGCTATCAGCTGTGAGCAGTGAGCGGTGAGCGGTGAGCGGTGAGCTTTTTGACTTAAAAACTCACCGCTTATAGCTCATAGCTCATAGCTCACAGCTAAACCCTCACAGAGAGTTTCTTCTGATAAATAAAAATGAGTTTCTGATATGTTCTTGCCTACCACTTAAAATTAAGTCGGCAGCATTTTTTCCTAATTGAAAATGGTCTGTAGATACTACCGTAATTCCTCCTGATAATATTTCTTTGATGGGTGTTTCGTTATATGAAACAATACCAATATCCTCTCCTACTACCATCTTCTTATTCTTACAGCACATCAGTGTTTCGGCTAAATATCTTTCCGAAAGAATTAAATAAGCTTCTTTGCTTCGGATAGTATTTTCCTCAATATCCGAATAGATATTGTACTGTAGGTTATTCTCTTTGGCAAACTTTTTTAGTCCTTCAATGACAAAATACGCATTGGCATAATGTTCTTGAATAATACAATTCAGGGTACTGTATTTCAGAATTGCTTCTTTGGCTTTGAACAAAGCTTCGTAAATATCCTGCTCGAAATCTTGATAAACACAGGCATATTTCCCTCTGATAAATTCATTTCTTTTCTCAAGAATAATCAATTTATTGGTCGGAACACTATTGATAGTTTTTAGAAAATCTTCATTGAGATAACTCGTATGCATCATAAAAGCAAAGTAATCATACTGATTAATTTTCTCTTTTATTACCTTCTCAAAGTGAAAAGCATTCTGGGTACTGAACTGATGGATGTATAAATCAACCGTAGCTTTCCCTTCGATTTTGTCCATAAATCCATCATAGATTTCATGTTTAAAATCGTTTAGCCTACTAAAAACTATCAGTATTTTTAGTTCTTTTGATTGAAGGCTTGTATGCGAATTGGCTAATTGTGCTGTCAATGAGAATGTCGTTTGAACTTATAGATACCAAGTAACTTATTCCCGAACAACTAAATATCCTGCCTTGCACCGTCAACAAAAAGCAGGTCATAACAGGACACCAAATGCCCATTTCCCCAACTTTGCAATATATATCCCAACATTTGCAAGAAATGTCCTAACCACTTAAACCAATTTGAGCCTACCTTTACGAAACAATTTATGCACTTTTTCAATAATTTATTTGACTTATTGGATTAATTCGTTTGTTTTTGACGAATGGAGTAATTCAGATAAAAGTTCAGATTGAAATATCTAAAAATTCGTACCAGTATAATTTATAAGCATCGAATCAATATTTCAATCACTTTGGCATTTACGTATTACCTACTATTACCAATATAACAACCCAATTTTATCCAGTAAATAAAATGATAAAGACATTCAGAGAGTTTTCTCAAAACAAGCAAGATTCAAAAACACCAAAATATCAGCAATTGGTAAACACCCTGTTGATTGATATTGAAAGCGGAAACTTACAAACGGGTGAACGCCTTCCTTCCATTAATGAAGCGAGTGAAGAGTGCTACTTGTCTCGTGATACTGTTGAACGTGCTTATTCAGAACTTCACCGTTTAGGTGTGATTACTTCTATTTTCAGAAAAGGTTATTTTATCTCTGGAAAGTCGGCCAAAACTAAAACGAAAGTTTTCTTTTTAGTCGGAAAAATTACAGAGAACAACAAAGCCATTTTTAATGCTTTTGTGAATGCCTCAAACAAAGATGTAACTGTTGATATTTTCACTTACAATTATAAGAGTGATAATTTCAGAGAAATCATCAATAGTCATTTAGGCAATTATCATTATTATGTAATCATGCCTCATTTGATTGAAGAAAGTGAAGAAAACATTAAATGCTTAAAGAAGATTTCTGGCGAACGCCTTATCTTTTTAGAGCAATCATTGGCTTCTCTTCATGGATTAAATTCAAGCATTTTGAGCAACTCTGGTGATGAGATTGCTCAGGTAATGCAACAAAACATTAAGCATTTCAAGAAATACAAAACCTTGAATTTGGTTTTGACAGAAGACGAGTATTTTGATTCGGAGTTGATTACTGGATTTAGAGATTTCTGTGAAACCAATCATTTTGATTTCCAAGTATTAGATGGCTTTCAGGATGAAGAAGTAATGGCAGGAAATGCTTATTTAACAATGGACGACATTGATTTAGTAGCCGTCATTAAATCAGCAGAACAACAAGGCTTAACACTCGGGAAAGAAATTGGGTTGATTTCATTAAACGATAACTGTTATAAAGAAATATTAGCTGGGGGGATTACAATAATATCCTCTAAACCTACCGAAATTGGCAAAATGGCCGCCAACATTATTCAAGGAGGAAAACGCCAACAAATACAAGTTCCGATGGAAATGGTATTGAGGAAATCCCTTTAAGACACTTTTTTAATTGAAAAATAGGCTAAGATGATTCAAAATCTTATTCCTTGTTACAACCTTGACTATGTTTAGTCAAGGTTGTTTTGTTTTCATGGCTCTTTTTCAGCTAAAAACCTGTAATTTTGCAATTCTAAAAAAATAGTCAATGTAGCCATACACTTATTGTTAATGACTACAACAAAAACCACAAGCAATGGAATACAATTTCAAAGAAACAGAACAGAAATGGAGACAGTTTTGGGAAGAAAACCAAACCTATAAAACAGAGGTTAACCATGATAAACCCAAGTATTATGTATTGGATATGTTTCCGTATCCTTCAGGTGCTGGTTTACACGTTGGTCATCCACTAGGTTACATTGCTTCTGATATCATCGCTCGTTACAAACGTTTGAAAGGATTCAACGTATTGCACCCGATGGGCTTTGATTCTTTTGGTTTGCCTGCTGAACAGTATGCTATCCAAACAGGTCAACATCCAGCTATTACTACCGAAGAAAATATTGCTACTTATATTCGTCAGCTAAAGCAAATTGGTTTTAGTTATGACTGGTCGCGTGAAGTGCGTACTTCTGATGCTAAATATTACAAATGGACGCAATGGATTTTTATGCAATTGTTCAAGCATTATTATGATAAAGATGCCAACAAAGCTTTGTCTATTGCTAGTTTAGTTGAACGCTTCGCTGTGTCTGGTAACAAGGGCATCAATGCTGTTTGTGATGAAGATACATCAAATTTCACAGCAGAAGAGTGGAATAACATGAGCGAACAAGAACAGCAGACTATTTTATTAAAATATCGTTTGACTTATCCAGATGAATCAGTTGTAAACTGGTGCCCAGGCTTGGGAACTGTTTTGGCGAATGATGAAATCAAAGACGGTGTTTCTGAACGTGGAGGCTATCCTGTTGAACAGAAAAAAATGAAGCAGTGGGCAATGCGTATCACTGCGTATGCCGATAGATTAATCGACGGTTTGAATGAAGTAGATTGGTCGGATGCTTTGAAAGAACAACAACGTAACTGGATTGGTAGAAGTACGGGGGCAAGTGTCAAGTTTAAAGTTGATGCTTCGACTGTTCAAGAAAATGCTCCAGCATTTATTGAAGTATTTACTACGCGTGTTGATACAATTTATGGTGTGTCGTTTATGGTAATTGCTCCAGAACATGAGTACGTTCCATTCTTGACAACTCCAGCACAAAAAGAAACCGTTGATGAGTATGTGAAATGGGTAGCTTCAAGAACGGAGTTAGACCGTATGTCTGAAGTGAAAAAAGTTACAGGAGCTTTTACAGGAAGCTATGTAATCAATCCATTTACGGAAGAAAGAGTACCTATTTTCTTAGCAGACTATGTGTTGGCTGGCTACGGAACAGGGGCAGTAATGGGTGTACCTTCGGGCGACCAACGTGACTGGAACTTTGCTACACATTTCGAGTTACCAATTATACCAATCTTGGATGCTCAGAAAAATATTGAAGAACAAGCAGATAATACCAAAGAAGGTAAATATATCAATTCGGGTATAATCAACGGCATGGGCTATAAAGAAGCTACGGCTACTTTAACCAAATGGTTGGAAGAAAGAGGCATCGGAAAAGGTAAAATTCAATACCGTTTACGTAATGCAGTATTCAGTCGCCAAAGATATTGGGGCGAGCCAGTGCCTGCCTACTTCAAAGACGGTTTGCCATATTTGATTGAAGAAAGCGACTTGCCTTTAGAATTGCCAGTGATTGATAAATACTTGCCAACAGAAACGGGCGAACCTCCACTAGGACGTGCTGAAGGTTGGAAATACAAAGGCGAGTACGAATACGAATTATCGACAATGCCAGGTTGGGCAGGTTCGTCATGGTATTGGTACCGTTATATGGATGCTCAGAACGAGCAAGAATTTGCCTCGCAAGAAGCCATCAATTACTGGAAGGCAGTAGATTTATATATGGGCGGGTCTGAACATGCTACTGGTCACTTGTTATATAGTCGTTTCTGGAATAAATTCTTGAAAGATTTAGGCTTGGTACCAGAAGAAGAATTTGCCAAAAAATTGATTAATCAAGGGATGATTCAGGGACGTTCTAATTTTGTATATCGTGTAAAATCGTCTGTTGGAGAGGGCAAAAACCCAGTTTTTGTTTCTTATGGGTTGAAAGAACAATACGAAACTACGCCAATTCATACAGATGTAAACATTGTATCGAATGAGGTGCTAGACATACAAGCTTTCAAAAAATGGCGCGCTGACTTCGAAAATGCAGAATTCATATTAGAAGATGGCAAATATATCTGCGGTGTTGAGGTTGAGAAAATGTCGAAATCTAAATACAACGTAGTAAACCCAGACGTATTGGTTGACAAAGTGGGTGCAGATACTTTGCGTTTGTACGAAATGTTTTTAGGCCCATTAGAACAAGCTAAACCATGGAATACTAATGGTATCGATGGTTCATTCCGTTTTATCAAAAAAGTGTGGCGTTTGTTCTATGACGATTTAGGCAACTATAAAGTAAAAGACGAAGCACCAACACCTGCGGAATTGAAAGTATTGCATACTTGTATCAAGAAGGTGGAAGAAGATTTAGAGCGCTATTCCTTCAATACCGTAGTTTCTACGTTGATGATTTGTGTGAATGATTTAGGGTCATTGAAATGTACAAGTAAAGCTATTTTGCAAGAATTAGTTATTTTAATGTCGCCATACACACCACATATTGCCGAAGAGCTTTGGGTATTGTTAGGTAACGAAGCAGGAACAATTTCTTATGCTACTTTCCCTAAATTCAATGCTTCATTATTGGTAGAAGCTAATTTTGACTATCCGATTTCAATCAATGGAAAAGTAAGAGCAAACATCTCTTTCCCAACTGATGCGATTCCAGCGGATATTGAAGCAGGAGTTTTGGCACACGAAGTAGTTCAAAAATGGTTAGATGGTAAAGCTCCTAAAAAAGTAATCGTGGTACCGAAAAGAATAGTGAATGTAGTATTGTAATAAAGACAAAATTAATAGTCGTCGCTCGCTTCAAGCGAGTGATTGCATTGTTTCTTTCCATCAGCTCTCCAAAGATTAATGATTTTTTTATCTTTGGAGAGCTTTTTTGTTTTTTATTGTTGATAAATTACAAACATTATCTAAACACATATTTATGGATTTACAAGCTTTACAATATCCAATTGGGAAATGGACTCCAAAGGAACAACATACTTGGGAAGAGATTCAAGAAAGTATTGCCCAATTAAAGACAATTCCAGCTCAATATAAAGAACTTACCGCAGGTTTGAGCGAAGAGGATTTACTAAAACAATATCGCAAAGGAAGCTGGACTGTCAGACAAGTGATACATCATGTCGCAGATATTCATGTGCTGTATTTTGTGCGTTTTAAACATGCTCTTACTGAAATAAATTCTGAAGGAGTGGTAAGTAAAATAGATGCTTGGGCTAATTTAGAAGAAGCTAAAAATGCTCCTATTGAATATTCTTTGACTTTATTAGAAGGCACCCATCTGCGATGGACATATCTTTTAGAGCAAATGACAGAAGAGGATTTTCAGAAAGGTTACTATCATCCTACCCGCAAGATGTATTTAACATTGATGGATGCCGTGGATGTAGGCGTTTGGCATAGTAAACATCATTTAGCGCATATTAAAATTGCTTTAGGGAAAGCTATAGATCTTTAAGCAAGCAAAATATCTGCGGAGATACCAAAGTTTTGATATAGATTTTTAATCATTTTAAGAGTCAAAGGTCTTTTTTTATTTAATACCTGTGATACCATTTCTTTACTACCGAAATACTGAACAAGGTCTTTTTGTTTTAGTCCTTGTTCTTTCATTTCGTATTTTATGGCTTCGATGGGATCAAGCGGTTCAATCGCATAATGTTTATTTTCATAATCATCTGCCAAAATAGATAGCACTTCTAAAAGCTCAAATTCAGCCGTATTTGGTTCTGCATTAATCAAAGAATCAATTTTTTTTAGTGCTTCCCTGTATTGTTCCTCTGTTTTTATTGGTCTTATTGCTTCCATTTTCTAATATATTATAAACTAAATATTTTCTATGTCTTTTATTTTGTCATACTCTTTATGAGTATCAATAAAGCGTATATAACAAATTTGAGTTTCATAGATAAACTTTACTATTAGCCTGTATTTGTTTCTTGCTATGTTAAATACAATACGACCATTTCCTACTTGGTCAGCATTTGTGAAAACTTGCTTAATTTCATTGGGATTATTCCAAGTGCTTTTTTTTATTGTTTCAAACCAAATTTTTAATGGCTTCTCAGCATCAGGATATTTTTCCCAAATTCTTTTAAGGTGCTTTTTGCGACTATTCTCATCTGATATTCTTTTATCAAAGATGTACAAAAGTTACCATATTGATAACTTTTGTGCAAAAATTGCAGTAAATATCTTTTTGCTATCTGTCAATATTAAAATATTATCTTTTTACACATTTAATTAATCTCTAATTCTTTAATCGTCTCTACAAGTACTCTTACCGCATTAGTTAACCTTTCTGTATTTTTCTCCCCTCCCAAAGCTATTCTAATATATTTTTCGCCATTGATACTATCATCAATCGCAAATTCATTTCCACTGGTGATGATTATTTGCTTACTTGCCATATCATTTACTAATCTAGTTGAATTGATAGCGTCAGGTAAAGTTATCCAAATATGACTACAAGTAGGATTTGTTCGATAGGTAAGTCCTTCTAAAAGTGGCGTTACCATATTCTGTAACCTTTCTGCCAAAGCTTGCTTTTGCTCAATAATTGTTTGAAGTGCATTCGTTTGTAATAAATAGCTAGTCAACCCACTAAGCAAGGACGAATTGCCACTAGACGACATCCTGATATAATCTGCCACATTCGTTTTCAAATATTTGGGAAGGGCCACAAAAGCAGTTTTAATCAGCGGATTGAAGGGTTTGGATAAACTATAAATATGGATAGTCTGCTCTGGCAGTAAATCTAAAAACCTAAGCGGAGGATTGACACACATAAACCGATAGGCATCGTCTTCAATAATTAAAAGGTTATGTTCCTTCGCATACTCAGCTATCTGACGCTTTCTTTCAATCGGCATAACCACACAAGTAGGATTCTGTATAGTTGGTTGTATGTATAACAATTTACTTCCAGTGTTTTTTACAATCGCATCCAAGCCTTCTATCGTAATACCCTCATTATCAACTTCACAGGGTATTAATTGATAGTTATTTTCTAAAGCAATGCTTTTAAAGGATACATACGTAAAAGGCTCAGTAATGATTGAATCATATTGTTTCCGACAAGCCTGTAATAAACAGAGTAATGCCTGATTGCCACTATTACACATGACAATGTCAACAACATCTGGGAAAAGTTCAGACGATAAGCCTAACCATTCAGCACCTAAATCAATCGTATTTTTATCGCCATGAAAAGGAGGAAATAACAAAAAATCTTTCTTTTCATGTACAAAATCTTTTGTAAAATATTGCTTGATTAAATCCATTTCTGCTGGCACAGAGGGATAATTAAACTTTAAATCTATCATTGCAAGGTTAGTTTTATTTTCAAAGTCAAATAGTATGATTTACAGTTTTAATTTACAAAATAATTGAAAATTTCACTAACCTTTAGTTCACGACTTTGAAAGTCGTGCTACAATATTATAATTCCATTTTGCCTACTTTATTGTAGAATCTCCAGCTTAGTAAGCTTGCCGAAGCCAACAGACTTAGCGTTAAGCCTATCCAAATACCAATGTGTTTTAAATCATAGACAAACCCTAACACATAACATAAAGGCAAGCCCACCCCCCAGTAAGCAAAGATGGTAATGAGCGTAGGAACGTTTACATCCTGTATTCCTCTTAGGATACCAATACTTACTGCCTGAACGCCATCAAACAATTGAAAAATACCACCCCATATAATTAATTGAGCGGCTAGTACAATTACCCCTTCATCTTTTACGTAACTCGCAAAAAAATCATTAAAACTAAGCATCAATATTCCGCAGATACTCATAAAGATTATCCCCATCAATAAAGCAGCCGTACCAGCTTTAAAAATAGCACTTCGGTTTCTCTCTCCTACTCCTGCCCCTACCCTGATGCCTCCAGCGGTCGCAATACCTGTAGATGCCATATAAGTAAGTGAAACAAACCCTATAGCAACTTGGTGAGCCGCTTTATGCTCAATACTTATCCAACCCATCATTACAACAGCCCCATAGAAAGCGGCAATCTCAAAAAATCCTTGAAAACCACTAGGGATTCCTACTTTCAGGATATTTTTGATTAGTGCTGACATTTCTTCAACATGAAGTGTAGCATCCAAATAATCTTTAAATTTTCCGGAACGAAAAACGTAGTAAGTAATAGCAATCAGCATGTATACTCTGGCAATACAGGTAGCATAACCCGCTCCCTTTAAACCCAAAGTAGGAAAAATCCAGATGCCATTGATTAAAAAATAGTTCAGAATAATATTCATTAATAAGGCTGTCCACGTAATATTCATGGCTACTTTCGTATGCGAAAGACCATCTGTAAAGCTTTTCATGGCTGAAAAAAGAAATGCCGGAATGGTTGAGGCAGTCATAATCCACAAGTATTCTTGAGTAAGCGTCTTAATCTGCGGAGGTTGCTGTAAAATTTCCATATTAAGACCAAAAGCCACTACTGCAATAGAACAAACTATACCCATGAGGATAGCTACCCACAAACTTGATTTCAATAATAGATGACATTTCGCAAAATCCTTTTCGGCTTTGGCTTTTGAAACCATCGGAGAAACAATTTGCAAACAGATATATCCAATAATAGAAATATTAATCAAAATACCATTCGCATCTGCTGCTGCTGCTAGCGACCCTACCGCACCTTTATCGATTCGGCCTACTTGTATTGTATCTACCAAGCCCATAATCATAATACCTAGTTGACCAGCAATAATGGGTAGTGACAAACGGAAAGTAGCAATAAGGTCAGTTTTGTAATTATTTAATAAATTTTTCAAGGAGATTGTTTTAAGAGAATTATTGATAAAATAGTATTGTGAAGTATAATCCTACAAATTAAAGCATAATTGAATCGTAAAAGTTCTATTTCATTTTGATAAAATAAATTAATAATAGTCTCTATTAATCTACTAATACTTCCTTAACATTCGACCTTTTAGTTTTTCAAATTAAAGAAGACAAAAAATCCCGTCAAGATTGCTCTCAACAGGACTTTAAAATGGGTTATTAAAATTTCTTTCTATTTCTAATTAGCTGATGACTAATAGAAAAGTTCAATGTTATAAAACCACTATTCCCAACCGAATAGCTTCAATTACGATTCCTACCCTAGATTTCACATTCATCTTATAGAAAGCCTGTTCTCTGTATCCATCTACTGTCCTATTGGCACAACACATTTTACTGGCAATTTCATTGTAGGTAAGTTCAGAACAAGCATAACGAACAAACTCCAATTCACGGTCGCTAAGTCCTAATTCTTTAATAGGGTTTTTAACTTTTTCAGGGTTTAAACTTTTCAATAATTTATCTGTCACAAATTCAGTATAATAAAACCCTTTATCCATCACATTATCCAAAGCAATTCTTAGTTCAGAAGGTTTACATCCTTTTAGTAAATATCCTCTGGCTCCGTTTCTCAACATTCCAACAATGGCCTCCTCTTTATCATACATCGAAAGGGCAATCACCTTTACTTCTGGATGATTATTCTTTACCCATAATGACGTTTCATAACCGTCCATTTCAGGCATATTAATGTCTAATAGCACAACATCTGGTATCATTTTTAATTTAAAGTGGTGTATCAACTCTTTCCCATTAGCAGCTTCGTACATCACTTCATACTTTTCCATTTTTTGAACCAAACCTGCCAAAGCATTGGCAACCAAAGTGTGGTCATCAACAATAGCGATTTTGTATTTCATGCTTTATAATTTTAGTGGCTTAATGTTATCTTAATCTGGGTTTGGATTCCTACTTCAGAGGTTATACTACATGTTCCTCCAATTAGTTTTACTCGTCGTTGAATATTTCTTAATCCAGCTCCCGACTGGCTTATTTCTTTCTGCTGGATGACCTCTATATCAAAACCTTGTCCATCATCTTTAATACACAATTCAAAACTATCAGGCAAATAACTCAATAAAATGCTAAGGTTTTTAGCTTTAGAATGCTTTAGGGCATTATTTAAAATTTCTTGCGATACTCTAAATAAAACAATTTCTCGTTCATATCCAAGCGAATATTGCTCTCCAACAGTATTAATTTCAGTAACAAAGCGTTTGGTTTTGCGAATTCTTGCCATTTCTAAGGAAAGACTTTCTTCCAAACCAAATTGTTGAACAAAATCGCCATCTAAGCTTTTGGTTAAAGCGCGTAAATCATTGATAGATTGGTTAATAATTTCATTAGTTTGTTTAATATAACCATCATTATCAGGCATTTCCTCTTCCATTACATTCAAATTAATTCTAGCTACCGAAAGTAACTGACCAATATTATCATGCAATTCCTGTGAAAGCTCTTGTAATGTTTGATTTTGTACTTCTAGCTGAGAGGTAAGAATCTCTTGTTCATAGGCGATTTTAAGCGCTTGTTTTTCTTCACGATGTTTGGCTTGGCGTTTTTGGAAGAGAATAATAAAAGCAACAATAAAAGAAGTTAGACCAATGAAAATAATTGTTCCAAAAGCTAAAACCAACAATATGTCATCTATCTTCTTTTGCATAAGAATCCTACAATAAACATAACGTATAAAAATATATTAAGAATGGTATTTATATTAAATAACGGTTTTACCAAATCTGAGTGCATTCTTTCTAAAGTATCTATTAAACCCATTAAAAAGAAATTACCTGCATAAAAAAAGAAATTACCTACACTTATCCAAAACATGGGTAGTTTAGTCAAAATTATGATCTCATCCTTTAGATATAATTCATAAAAATAAAATAGAGATAACCCAATAATAAGCAAGCACCTTAAAAGGAAATTATAAGGAGTATCAGTGAAAGTCTGAAGATACAGAGAGCTAAATGCTGAAAATATAATGAATATAAAAATTGAAAATAAGGTTATTTTTTTTGCTATTCTATTTTTAAAAGTAGAAGAATAAATATAAGCTATACAGGTGTACTCAATAGGTCCATAAATATGGAATAAAAATTGATTGTCACTCTTCAAAACTTTATTAATTGTGTAGCCACTTGTTTCAACAACAATGATAACAAAAAGCAAGAAAGTAAACACTTTAAAATATGGTTCATTGTGCTTCTGATTTAGAAGCGAAACAAAAAAACATATTACAACTGTTGCGATATACACAATTTGTAAATCCATACTTTAATATTTTAACATTACTATTGAAACCAAGAAAATACTAAAAAGTGTCTCTACACGGTATTTTAATACGTGTAGAGACAAAAAGAAAGTTACTTATCTATAGCGCTTCTAAGAATTCTAAAATTGTTTTTCCTCCAGGTCTAGGGTGACCTGTTCCATCTTCCTCTCCTAATACATCTTGTACTATATTTGTATTAATCCCTTGCTCATCTTTTTTAAGTTGTTGTACAATTAACGGATTATTGTTAGAATCTAAAGCAGTTAGAGCAACAGATATTCTTCCATCAAACTTAACAAAGCTAATTGCTAGCCCTTCATAACCTGATTGTTCAGTCAATCTCTTTATACTGTCCTTATCAAAAGAATAAGCTGAAAATTCGAATGCATGTGATATTATTTCACCAGAAAAATCTTTCATCATTTTAATCAATTCTTCAGCATCCTTAGTTACTCCTCCTAATTTAGGGTCAGTCTTTACTAATTGAGGGTCAGTTTCTACCCAAACAGAGTCAGCACTAATTTTTGATTTAACTTCTCTAGAATCAATCTCTCTCGTATTGAAAACGAATAAATTTGACATAATCATTAGGGATTAAAATTGTGAAATGTATAAATATTTATTGCTAGATTTTAAATAATATTAATTGTAAAGACTAGTTTTCAATTGGTTTTTTCTAACTAAGGAAGCCGTATGACAGCATTGTCCAAAGTTATCCACTGCTAAAAATGACTGTTTATTCTTATCAGAATGTTTCCATTCATTTCCATTTTTATCTAATCCATAAACTAGTATAGATAATCTATTATTGACTACAGTAAAAGCACATCCAAAATTTTCAATCTTGTTAACAGAATTAGAATCTTGTTTTAAAATTTCTTCAATTGCAGCTTTTGGAATTATATATCCTTTAGGAATATCAATCCCCACCTCAGGATATTCAGTACGCCAATCTTTAAGACCATTAATCATTTGGGTTGATTCATCTCTACCATAAATTCTATAAGAAAAATTTAATATTGAGCTTTCATCTTTACTATTGTCTTTTACAGTAGGCACTAACCGCTCTTCCTTTTGCCCTTCAATAGATGATGGTTTGAGGTTAAAAAGAAGGTTGAGGCTACCTACAAAAATGCCGAATAATAGAATCAGTGTATTTTTCATAATCATTTAAGCGGTTTATGTTTAACAATTGATTTAACTATTTGAAACTACCATTTTCTAATCATTTAAGCAATAGCCACTCCTATACAACAATCTAAAAATCAACACATTAAAGGTTTTCAATTAAAAATACCGTATTTATACCCTGCAAAATCAGTGAAAATACGGTATTGATATCGACTTTTACGGTGCTTAAAATAATAACAAAAAACTGGACTTATGTTACTACTTATTTCCACCATTATAAACCTTTCCACAAAATCTTATGTTAATTTTGAAGTAAGTATTGAAAACCACCTCAATTCTTTAAATATATTAAATGAGAAAAGAAGAAAAAAGCGGCCAAATATTTGACATTCAAGTCCTTAAAAGAATTTACAGTTTCCTTTCCCCTTATCGATTACGATTCTGGTCTTTGGTACTTATCATCATGGTTGCTGCTTGTGTTGTACCACTCAACCCTTTATTAATTCGCCATACCATTGATAATTATATTGTTGCGGGCAATTACCCTATGCTTACCAACATGCTTTTGTTGATGATAGGTGTATTGTTGTTACAGGGCTTTCTTCAATTTGTTAGTGCTTATATGGCTGGTTGGTTAGGACAAACCGTCATTCGTGATATCCGTGTTGAATTATATGAGAAAATACTATCCCTTCGACTAAAGTTTTTTGATGATACTCCTATCGGGCGCCTTGTTACCCGTACTGTATCGGATATTGAAACACTCAATGATGTATTTTCAGAAGGATTAGCAGCTATTGCTGGGGATATTTTACAATTGATATTAATTACAGGGGTGATGTTCTGGACAGATTGGCGACTAACCTTAATCTGTCTGTGTACTGTGCCATTTATGGTTGTTTCAACCTACCTGTTTAAGGAATATATTAAGAAAAGCTTTAATGAAGTACGTTTGGCAGTTGCCAACTTAAATTCATTTGTACAAGAGCACATCACAGGTATGAACATTGTACAAATTTTCAATTCAGAGAAAATAGAATACAATAAATTCCATGCTATCAACGAAGTACACCGTGATGCCCATATCCGTTCTATTTGGGCATATTCAGTCTATTTCCCTGTGGCAGATGTAATTTTAGCAGCAGGAACAGGTTTAATTGTATGGTTTGGGTCAAAACAAATCCTGACACACGACATGACTTTGGGTACGCTTACGGCCTTTATCATGTTTATGAACTTATTCTTTCGCCCTATTAGATTCTTGGCTGACCGTTTCAATACGCTTCAAATGGGTATTGTTTCTACTGAAAGGATTATCAAACTATTAGAATCTGATGAATACGTAGTAAATAACGGTACTTACAAAGCCGATCAGTTAAAAGGTAATGTTCGTTTTGAAAATGTTTGGTTTGCTTATAACGACGAAGAATATGTATTAAAAGATATTTCATTTGAAGTAAAACAAGGCGAAACGATTGCATTAGTCGGAGCAACTGGCGCGGGTAAATCATCAACTATTAATTTATTGAGTCGCTTTTATGAAATCAATAAAGGTAAAATATGGGTGGATGATATCGACTTACAAAATTATGAATTGAATAGTTTGAGAAGTAAGATTGGGGTAGTGTTACAAGACGTATTTTTATTTTCAGATACCATCGAAAACAATATTACGCTTGGAGACAAAAGTATTACCCGAGAAAAAATCATTGAGGCTGCCAAACTTGTAGGTGCTCATGAGTTTATTGACCGATTACCTGATGGTTACGACTATAATGTAATGGAAAGAGGGGCTACCCTTTCTGTTGGACAAAGACAATTAATTTCATTCGTAAGGGCTTTAGTACACGACCCTAAAATTATTGTTTTAGATGAAGCTACTTCTTCAGTCGATACTGAAACCGAAGAGATGATTCAGAATGCCATTGCTAAATTGATGAAAGGCCGAACGGCCATTGTGATTGCTCACAGACTTTCAACGATTCAGAACGCCCATAAAATATTAGTTTTAGACAAAGGTGAAATCAAAGAAGAAGGCACTCATGAAGCTCTTTTAGAAAAAGATGGCTGGTATGCAAGCTTACATAAAATGCAGTTTATTACAGAAAACGCCTGATAATAAAAGTTAAAGATAGACTTATCAAAGATAAGCTCGTTATATCATCGTATAACAAGCTTATTCTTTTTTAGCGTATTTACACACTCATATATTAAATAGGATTTAGAGGATACAGTAAATTTTAGTCTTCTACAGGCTGATTGTAACTAATGTATAAATTACGTTTGGCTTGTAAAATATGGCGGTGATTATGGGCAATTAAAAATTGGAATACATCTCCTAATCTCAATCGTATAAATTTTGCAATTGAAATTGGTATACGGATAGCATTCATATCTACTTCAATACTTTGTTTTAATAAGCTCAAAAGTTCCTCTTGTTGTGCAATAAACTCGGCTACTACGACATAGGCATCTAAGTCAGTTGCTGGGCTATGGCTTTTGGTAGCTTTCATCTTCATCATCTTTTCTTTTGGCTCCATCAATTGTGTAAAGTATGAACCCAACATAGAACTCTTGAAGACTAAATTTGGATGATTAGATTGTTGGGTACTCAACTCTTTTTTAATAGCGGGTAAATAATAGTGTCCATAACTATTCAAGTGTTCAAGGCATTGAGCAATACTCCAACCACCATTACTCGCAGGGTGTAGTAAAACACGCTCATGAAGATTCTGAAAAAGTTCAATGCTTTCTTTTAAATGAAGCTCTATCCTATTTTCTAATTGTTCTATCAGTTGCTTGTTAGCTATGCCTTTCATATCGTTGATCTTTTAGGAGGTTAAAATTATATTGCAAATTTGGGTTATCTAACAATAATAAATGTTGGTAAATACCAATATTTTATAAATTGAGTTTTATTTAAATTACACCACTAACTTTATTGATTATGAGGCATTTTCATCAAAATAACATTAAAATATCCGTTGTATTGACATCATTTATCAGCCTCTGACTCATCCAAAAGTGGAGTCTTTAAGGATTGTAGCTAAGAAAATTTGCAAAGAAGCATAGAAATGCCCTATTTTGAATTATCAAACCATGATTTACCAAATGATAACAATATCCTTCCTCAAGAACAAAACTGCCATTAACAGTAAATTTATCTTATTAATAGCTGTTTGTCTATGCTTTACGGCTTGTAAGAGCAATAAAGTTGTTAGCGCTACCACTACCCAAGCACCCGTAGTGAAGAAAGATAAAATTGTAGAACTGACGATTAAATCACTTGAAGCGATTGATTTGGAAGAAGACCTAAGCTTTGCTGATGAGGTTTCTTTAACCTATACACTTACGTTAGTAGATGAAAACAAGAAAATTTTAAAAGTTATTAATAATTCTTGGGGCGTTGAAAGCCTAAAGAAAGGTCAAGTTGTAAAGGCTGATAAGTTTAAAACGATAGAATTAGTAGTGCCAGAAAATGGTAAATTGTTATCTTCTGTTATCTTGATGGAGATTGACGATTATGAAAAAGCAATGGCAACCATCAATAAAATTAATAATTTTGGAGGATTAGCAAAAATACCAGCTACTATCATCAACATCGCTGAATATGAAACCCCGCTTGCCATCGTCTTCGCTAGCTTACAAGCCGCAGGCTTAGGATTGAAGGTAGCCGAGCGTTTTGACCAAGACGATTTATTAGGACAAAGTACCTTTGAATTAAAACTAGATTCACTTTCCACTACACAAAATACCTATCCCGTCAACTTAGTCTTTGAAGGGGAACATTTCAAGAACACTTTTCGGTATAAACTCACTTATGAGTTAAAAATACGCTGATTTAATACACTCATTTACCATAAACGCCTAAAAAACAGCATTTTATAAAATTATGTGTTTTTTTTAATAAAATAGACATAATACTTTGCTGGGTTTTTATTTATAATTTTGTCATTCTCTTACAATAAACATAAGCATTTAATAGTTACATAAGGTACCATGTACTTATACGTTTTGTGTGTTGAAGCGAATAGAATCTAGGGGTATCAAAGGTTTGGAAGTAATTGCTTCAAACAATTAAGATTGAAAATAATGAATAAATCACTAACCAGAATATACAGGCTAATTGCATTAATATTGATAACGGTTACCACTGCCGAAGCTCAAAATGAGAATTATGCCCTTAAAATCGGGAATAGAACCATCAATTCAAAAGAATTCTCCCAAACTTTCCAAAAGCTTACTCAAAGCGATAGTGTCAGAAAAGATAATCAGAAAGAGTTTATTAATAATTACATTAATTATAAGTTAATCGTATACGCTGCCGAGCGTATGGGGAAAGATACTACGCGTGCATTTCGTGAAGAAATAGAGACCTACCGCAAAGAATTGGCTAGCCCATATTTAGTAGATAAATTGATTTTAGAAAAGCTTATCCAAGAATCGTATGAAAGAATGCGTGAGGAAATAAGGGTAGCTCAGATTTTCATTCCTTTGGCTAAAAACGCTAGTCCAGCCGATACAATGGTTGCCTACAATGAATTGAAAAGTTTAAGAGCTAGGATATCTAAAGGAGAGTCTTTTGACCAATTAGCAAAAACTTATTCCAAAGATACTTACTCAGCAGCCAAAGGCGGAGATTTAGGCTTCCTCTCTGTACTAGAAAATAATTATACGTTTGAAACCGCCGCTTACAATACTCCCAAAGGCGAAATGTCTAATCCTTTTAGAACCAACAAAGGATTTCATTTGATAAAGGTATTAGATAGACACTCGTTCAGAGGAAAAGTAAAACTAGCCCACATTCTTGTAAGTCTTTCACCCACTGCTTCGTCAGAAGAAGCAACAAAGGCTAAGAAAAAAATAGATGAGGCCTACGAATACCTAAAAAGAAATGAACCATTTGAAGGTGTGTGCAGAGTTTTCTCAGAAGATACTCGTACCAAAGATAATGGTGGGGTAATGAACAGATTTTGGGATGCAGGTACATTGATTGACCAAAAAATTGTTGAAACGGTTTTTGCCTTAAAGGAAAAGAACGATTATACACAGCCCATTCAAACTTCATTAGGTTGGCATATTTTCAGGTTAGTTGAAAAGAAAAGTTTGCCAAAATATGATGAGATGGCTCCTTTCATTCGTCAGAAAATAACAGCTGATGCTTCACGTAATATCATTATCAAGAATAATTTAGTAAAGCGTTTGCAAAAAGATAATAACTTTCAAGAAATATTATCGGTAAAGCAAGAAGCCATTGAAAACTTCTATAAAGATAGAATCGGCACGGAAGACTATCTGGCTAAAGCACTCTTCACTATCAATCAGACTAGCTCATCGGTAAAAGATTTTTATAGTTTTGTGACGAAACATCAACGTCAATTAGCCAAACTAAAAGCCCTTGATGAAAAAACACCACAAGATTGGTACGACCTTTTTGTGGAGAATCAAAATCTTAGGTACGAAGAATCAAATCTTGAGATAAAATTCCCAGAGTTCCGTGCTGATATTCAGGAATATAGAGAAGGTATCCTGCAAAAACAGATGCTGAATGATAACGTCTATGAAAAATCATTGGATTCATTGGCTCAAGTAAAATTCTATAATCAGCACATCGACCAATACCAATACACACACCGAGTGTTAGCCAAAGTAATCACTAGCGACCGTAAAGAGACTTTAGAACAAGCAAAAACGTTGTTGGCAAAAACTCCTTATCCGATGAATCGCAGATTCCCTGATATTTATTTTGAAAAAGATAAGTCTGTGCTTTCTAGCGATGCACAGAAGATGCTTTATGATTTAAATATTATTCTATTGAAAAATAGAGATTATATAGTGGAAGTAACAGGTAATTCTGACCCCGAAGAAGCTGAAAATATTTCGGCAGAAAGAGCAAAAAAATCTGTAAACTATTTAATAAACAGTGGCATTACTCCGATGAGAATCATCGAAAAAGATGATGGAAAGTATAAGCCTATCTCGAAAACTGATCGAAGCAAAAACAGCAGAGTAGGTATTAGATTTTTATCAGACTCGATGGAAGATGTTGTTAAGCGTTTCAATGCTTTGAAACCAAATAGTCTTACTGCCGAAGAAGGATTTTTCAAGAAAGATGAAAACGAGTATTTAAAAGATGTTGAATGGACTGTGGGTGAAAAAAACCTAAACCTCAAAGGCAGATTCGTTTCAATCAATATTTTGAAAGTAGAAGAACCTAGAACAAAAACTTTTAAAGAAGCTCGTGGTCAGATAACCAGAGATTACCAAAAACAGCTATTAGAAAACTGGATAAATCAACTAAAATCAAAGTATCCAGTAACTGTTAATGAAAACGAAATACAGAAAGTAATCAACTAGTTAAGAAAGTCAAAAGATGAAGTAAATGTATTTCTCTTTTGACTTTTTTTAATATTAATCTCCCCAATTATCATTTTGGTAAATTCTTAACACTTTTTAACGGTACTGGCATATCAAATTAGAGATTAAAAAACGTTATCTTTGTCAATCTACGTACATTTTAAAAAACCATAAAGCCCTGTACGTTTCATATTAATTCATTTTTTAGATGAAATTTTCGAAATTATTTATTTTCCTTTTCGCAATCTGTCTATTTTTTAGTCAAGCATTACAGGCACAAACGCCAGTAGTAATTGATAAAATTATTGCTAAAGTAGACAACCATTATATTTTAAAATCAGAGTTAGAGTCACAAGTACAACAATACAAACAAAGTGGACAAGCTGGTGCTCCTTCTAGTTGTCAGATTTTTGAAAGCTTGGTAGTTGGTAAAATGATGTTGGCAAAGTCTGAAATTGACTCTATTACTGTTGATGATAAAAGAGTAGAAACTGAACTTTCTTCCAGAATGGAACAAATGGAACAACAGTTTGGCTCTCAGAAAAATATTGTTGAAGCATATGGTAAAAGCATCTCTTCTTTGAAAGACGAACTTCGTTCGGCGATAAAAGAGCAATTGACAACTCGTAAAATGCAAGAAAAAATTACGAGTGATGTTAAGATTACTCCTAAAGAAGTAAGACGCTTTTTTGAGGGTATTCCTAAAGATTCTATTCCATATATGCCTTCAGAGGTAGAGATTGGTCATATCGTTAGGCTAGCCAAAACTACGAAGGCTCAGAAAGACGAATTATACAAAAGATTAAATGACTACAAGCGAAGAGCCGAAAACGGAGAGTCGTTTGAAGAAATGGCTAAATTATATTCAGAAGATTTAGGCTCAGGTAAAAGAGGTGGAGATTTAGGTTTTGCAAAACGTGGACAAATGGTTGCCCCTTTTGAATCGGCTGCGTTGAAGTTAAAGCCTAACGAATTATCTGGTGTAGTAGAATCTGAATTTGGTTATCACTTAATTAAAATGTTGGAAGTTCGTGGACAAGAATATCACGCCCTACACATTTTATTAAGACCAGACTATCAGAGATTGGATGTACAAGAACCTACGCGTTTCTTAGATAGTATCCGAGTATTGATTCAAAGAGATAGTATCAAATTTGAACGTGCTGCCAAGGATTTTTCTGAAGATAAAGCTACACAAGATGCAGGAGGAATGATTACCGACCCACAGACACGCTCTATCAAAATGGCTTTAGATGGCACCATGGAATCGGGTTTATATTTTACTATTGACTCAATGACGGTAGGAACAATTACTGCCCCAATGCCATACAGAACAGAAGATGGACGTTCGGCGATGAGAATTTTATATTACAAGGCTAAACACCCTCCTCACTATGCAAATTTAGAAGACGATTTCCAACGAATGTCTACTTATGCCTTAAACAGGAAACGAAATACAGCCATTGAAAAATGGTTTGCCACTGCCAAAAACGATGTATTTATTTATATCGTTGATGAATACAAGGAATGTAATGTCATGAAAACGAATGATCAGTGATTTTAAG
This sequence comes from Arcicella aquatica, assembly GCF_034928825.1. Lineage (NCBI taxonomy): Bacteria > Pseudomonadati > Bacteroidota > Cytophagia > Cytophagales > Flectobacillaceae > Arcicella > Arcicella aquatica. Next base: position 74,809 of record NZ_JAYFUL010000007.1, read on the forward strand.
ATTCATTATTCTTTGGTAAAAATCTTGTTTTAAATTAAATTGTGTCAGGTTAAATTACAATTAGCCTGACATTTTTAATTTTAAGTACATCGCTCATAAATAGTAAGAAATATTTTGTGTCATAAAGCACAAAATCGACAAACACAATAGAAAATATGGTTCAATTCAAATCAGATGTTGAAGCAGTAGATGCTTTAAAAGAATCCTATCAAAAACTTACTTCAGAAATCGGAAAAGTTGTAATTGGTCAAGATGAAACTGTTAAAATGCTTCTTACAGCTATTTTTTGTCAGGGACATTGCTTATTGGTAGGTGTGCCGGGTTTGGCTAAAACACTTCTTATTCAAACCATTGCGGGGGCTTTAGATTTAGATTTTAATAGAATACAATTTACTCCTGATTTAATGCCTTCTGATATTGTTGGTTCTGAAACATTAGATAATGAGAGAAATTTCAGATTCGTAAAAGGGCCAATATTCGCCAATATCGTATTAGCGGATGAAGTAAACAGAACTCCTCCTAAAACTCAATCAGCGCTCTTAGAAGCCATGCAGGAGTACGCTGTGACAGTTGCAGGGAAGAAATATCCTTTAGAGAAGCCTTTCTTTGTATTAGCCACACAAAACCCAATTGAGCAAGAAGGTACTTATCCATTGCCAGAAGCTCAATTAGACCGCTTTATGTTTATGGTAACGCTTGATTATCCATCGTATGAAGCAGAATTGGATATTGTTAAAAATACTACTTCAGATAAGAAGTATAACGTCACTCAGCAAGTTTCAGGACAAGAGATTTTAGCTTATCAGCAATTAGTTAGACGTGTTCCCATTGCCGATAATGTTGTTGAGTATGCCGTTAAATTAGTGCATAAAACTAGGCCTAATACAACCATGGCAGATGCTATCGCTAATAAGTATTTGGAATGGGGAGCTGGACCGAGAGCATCACAAAACTTGATTTTAGCAGCCAAATGTAATGCCCTATTAAATGGTAATTATTCTCCAGATATTGAAGATGTGAAAGCGGTAGCGATGGCTGTGCTTCGCCACAGAATAGTAAGGAATTTCAAAGCGGAAGCAGAAGGCGTTACGGTTGAAAATATCATTAGTAAGCTGTTATAATACCACAAAGTATAGCCCATAAAAAAGCCTCAAGATTTTAAAATCTTGAGGCTTTTTTTATAAAGAAATAATACTTTGATTATTTTTTAGGAGCTGTTGCTGCTGGAGTAGCTGGAGCTGGCGTAAGCGGTTTTGGCGTAACACCCATTCTTTTTAACACTAAGTCAGAGATGTTTGCATCATCTGGAGCATGTAAAACGATTGGAGTAGTTCCTTGACCTGCATCATAGTTGAATACAAAAGCAAAACCATTTTCTTTTGCTACACCGTGCATGTTGTCTTCAATTTTCTTCAACAAAGGTTGTAACAATTGTGCTTGTTTCTTTTGTAAAGAAGTAGAAGAGTTTTGACGGAATTCTTCAATGCTAGACTGCATTCCTTGTAATTCTTTCTCTCTATCAGCTTTAATTACATCTGCCATTGTAGCAGCATTTTTCTCATAATCAGCCAATTTAGTTTGGAAATCCTTCACTTTTTGCTGATACATATTGTCATATTGCGTTTTAGTAGTAGTCAATTCTGTTTCTACTTGTTTTGCTTCTGGCATTTGAGCTAAAATGTAATCTAAGCTAATATATCCGATTTTTTGTTGTGCATTTACATTAGCTGTAGCTAAAGCAAGAATTGCAAATAAAGCAATTAAAAATTTGTTTTTCATTGTTCTGTGATTCTGATTTGGTTATTACTCTTTTTTGAAGTTGCTAGTTACTCCTTTTCTAGTTGATTTACTTTTTGTTGTATTGTCACTTTCTTTGTTCTCTTCTCCTTGCTGCTTGGCCTCTTGTTCTTGTTTCTCTTTCAGTTGTTCTGTCGAAATTCCCAACTCTTCCATCACATAATCTGTATAGTCATGAATGGGATTGGTGTACAACATCGCTAATCCATCTGACGATTTATCAAACAAAAAATCAAGCTTTTTTAATCGAGCTACCTTTTCTACCGCTTTAGCTACTTCATCTAAAACTGGCTTCATGATATCTTGCTTCTTTTTGATGAGCTCTCCATCAAAACCAAAGATTCTATTTTGTAATTCTTTAGCTTCTTTCTCTTTATCAGCAATTACTTTTAATCGCTGCACTTTCATTTCCTCAGTTAGCAATACTTCCTCAGCTCTGTAGGCTTTCTCTAACTTAGCTAATTCATCATTTTTTGTTGATACTTCCTTAATCCACTTAGTCGTTAGTTTCTCTATTTCAGCCTGAGCACTTTGGTACTCTGGTAATTTAGAAGTAACATATTCGGTATCAATATAGCCAAATTTTTGTGCTTCAATGCTTGAGCATAAACATAAGAATGGCAAAATTAGTAAAAATATCCGCTTTTTCATGGCTAAGGTGGCTAATTTAGTGAATGTATTTGATTAACGCCTTGAATACTATCTTATTGCTATTCTATATGGTTTAACAAAACATTAACAATGCTTATAACTAGCCAATTTATCAATCGGCTAGTTATAAGCTTAATATTTATATTAACGAATCTGTTGACCTATTGAGAAAGTAAATGCCTGCTGACCAAAGCTATTGCTTGAAGTTTGTCCTGGCACTTTATCAAAAGCAAAACCATAGTCAATACCAATCATCCCGAATGCAGGCATGAAGATTCTAGCACCAAACCCAGCCGACTTATACAATTTGAATGGATTGTATTCTGAATAGTTGGCAAAGTTATTTCCGCCTTCTGCAAAACCTAATAAGAAGATTGTTGCTGATGGGTTCAACGAAACTGGGTAACGAACCTCCATTACAAATTTGTTATAGGCAACACCCCCATTAGGCAAACTACCTTGCGAACCGAATACTCTGTCTTTATAACCACGCAAAGCAATAATATCACGGCTAATAACGTTATAACCTGTTTGCATACCAGAGCCACCAAGGTCAAAACGTTCAAAACGAGTAATGTCTTTATTAGAATTATACGACCCCAAGAAACCCATGTGAGTACGCATGTGGAAGACCAACTTGCTAGTAATTGGCGTAAACCATGAGGCATCAAACATCCATTTATGATACTCAATTAAGTTTTTATTATCGCCACCAAACAAAGAGTATGGAGGTGTTAATGAAGCCGTTAATGAGAAACTAGACCCCGAACGTGGGAAAGTAGGGTTATCAATACTGTTTCTAGAGAAGTTAGTAACAAATGAAACTGCTACTGAATTTCCTTCTGGATAGCCATAATAAGGTAAGTTTTTAACATCAATTAATTGAAGCGATAATGAATTACTCAACGAGAAATAATCATCTGGTACTTTCAAACGCTTTCCTAAACTAAATGCTAAGGTTGTACTATTAAAGTGTGCATCATTCTGAGCCGCAGTAGCACTATCAGACGTTGAAGAAGTTAATCCTGTACCGTAGCCATAACCATAGCCACTTCCGTAACCATATACACTACTTCCATAACCTGAGCCATAACCACTCAACTGATTATACTGCTGAATTTTATAAGGATATGAGATACTTCTACTCAATGAGATTGAGAATGAATTTGGTTTCTTCCCTCCTAACCAAGGCTCAGTAAACGATAAAGAATAATTTTGGTAAGATGTACCATTCGCTTGAAAACGAACAGAAAGTTTTTGTCCGTCACCTGAAGGCAATGGTTTCCAAGCACTTAGGTTCCCAATATTTCTGGCAGAGAAGTTATTGAATGTTACCCCTAAAGTACCCACAAAACCAATATAACCACCCCAACCACCTGAAAGTTCTATTTGGTCAGAAGGTTTTTCTTCTACATTGTATTCTATATCAACCGTTCCGTCAGCTTTTGGAATTGGGTTCGGGGTAATTTTTTCAGGGTTAAAATAACCAATCGTTGATAATTCACGAACGGTACGAATGATGGCAGATTTACTAAATTTTTGTCCTGGTAAGGTTCTAATCTCACGCATTACTACGTGGTCAGAAGTTTTAGTATTACCATTTACAATAACTTTATTGATAGTTGCTTGCTTACCTTCTGTAATTCTAAAAGTCATGTCCATCGAATCTCCAGCAACTGCAGTTTCAACAGGTTCGCATTGATAGAATAAATAACCATTATCCATGTAGGCTGAACTTACGTCTTCGCCAGGCTTTCCATTCAAACGTTTTTCTAAATCCTCAACGTTATAAACATCTCCTTTTTTAACACCTAATAATTCTGTTAAAATTGAATCAGGGTAAATGTAGTTTCCTTCCCAATAGATATTTCTATAGTGATACTGCTTGCCTTCATCTAATTTAAGGATGATTTTAACTGTTTTCTCAGAGTCTTTGAATACTGAATCAGAGATAAGCTGCGCATCTCTATAACCCTTTTTGTTATAGAATTCAATCAGCTTTATCTTATCCTCTTCAAACTTTTTAGGAACATATTTTGAAGAAGTAAATATTTTATAGAAAGCCTTTTGTTTGGTTCCTTTCAACTTACGACGAAGAATACTTTCTTTTATTTCAGTTCTACCAATAAATTCGATTTTTGAAATTTTAACTTTATCGCCTTTCTTAATAGCTACCTTCATCGTAGCATTATTACCGCGAAGAGAATCTGTTCTTTCAGCAATTTTTATACTTACGTTCAAATAACCTTTATCTTGATAAAATTTCTTAATCGCTAACTCTACGTTTTTCTTAACCGTTTCAGTAACGATTTTGCCTTTGTAGGTTTTAATTTTATCACTTAGTGTTTCTTGTTCTCCTTTTTTAATTCCTGTGTATTCTAGTTTATACAACCTAGGTCTTTCTTTGATAACAATATTCAACCAAATTTTATCACCTTCAATTTTAGTAGCTTCTACCTGTACTTCTTCTAAAATTCCCTGACTCATTAATTTCTTAATGGCAGAAGTAGCAGCATCACCCGGAACCTTGATTTTATCCCCTACTCTGAGCCCAGAAAGCGAAATCATTGAGTTGCCATCATAGAATTTAGAGCCAGTTGTGGTAATTTCAGCAATTTCATATTCTTTTGGTTCTGCATAATTCAATTCAACCGCTTTTTCAGCAATTGGCGAACGTGCTCCCATTGCACCACGCAATTGTGCTTGTGAAAGGAAAGAAATTAATAAGCATGAAAGCAGTAAAGTATATTTTTTCATTGTGCGAATAGTTCTCAATTCAGATGAGAAAGAATACATTTGTATTTTAAGCATTAATTGGTTTTTTAATTTGCTCTGAAGTTTTGCCAAATCTCCGTTCACGTTCTTGATAATTAAGGATTGCCTCAAAAAGGTGTTCGCGTCTGAAATCAGGCCAGAACAATTCTTCAAAAATATACAATTCAGAATAAGCTAATTGCCACAGCATAAAATTACTAATGCGATGGTCGCCTCCTGTACGAATCATTAAATCAGGATTGGGAATTCCTTTCGTATCCAAAGATTGTTCAAAAAGCTGTTCGTTAATATCATCAATGGCTATTTCTCCATTTTTCACTTGTTCTGCCAGTTTTTTGGCAGCGGTAATAATATCCCATTTACCGCTATAGCTCAAGGCTAAAATAACTACTACGCCTGTATTATCTTTTGTTTCCTCAATAGCACTTCTAAGTACTCTCTGCGAACTTTCAGGCAATGTATCAATAGCACCTATGGTATCTAATCGTACATTGTTTTTTTTCATGTCTTCCAGTTCGTCTTTTAGTGCACTAATCAAAAGCATCATCAAAGCATCTACTTCTGCTTTCGGACGGTTCCAGTTTTCAGTTGAAAAAGCATAAAGTGTTAAATATTTGACACCTATTTCAGCACAACCCTCAATGGCTTCTTTCACTGCTTTTAAAGCATTTCTATGTCCGAAAATTCTATCAACGAAGCCTTGTTGTTTTGCCCATCGTCCGTTTCCGTCCATGATAACGGCAATATGTTTTGGTAGATTGTTAGGGTCTAATTGTTCTTTCACCGATTTAACACTTTTTAACACATAAAACTTATAATAGTAGGCCTTCAAACACGCAAGAAGCAAGTTCTGAGCCTTTAATTCCTAGAGTGCTTAGTTCTTCTTGTAGCTTTTAAAACTTTGTTTGTAAGTCAAAAAATGGACTAGGAGTACTTTTTGGGAATAATATGACAAATTTAACGAATTCCCTATCCTATTCAAAATCAAGAATGGCTTATTGCGAGTAAGAATGGATTTAAAACTGCATAAAAAACAATTGAACATAAAACAATAGCAGGTTTTTAGGCCTATTATTCCTTTATGTTCAATCAATAAACCTTGAATTTTTTTCTTATTTAGGACAATACACTTTGATAAATTTGTAGGTCAAAGACAGAGAGGTATAGTAATACATATCTGAACGACTATAATCGTTTTGTTGATTTTTCGGGAGTGCAGGGTTATCCCCCCCTAAATTATCTAAATAATCGGTGAATGTTTTTCTAGTACCAAATTCTACGTTAATATCCAATGGGCCTGTCACATTGTATTTAATACCTATCCCAAAAGGAATTACTACTTGAAGTGTTTTATAATCACTCGTTTTTTCATCTCTTGGCGAGAAACTCATGAGTCCTACCCCCCCGAACACATAAGGAGTCCAGTCTTTGTGATAACGGTTGTATTTGTAGTCAAAAAAGTTGTATTCCGTTACTACATTCAATTCATTGATGGAGGTCTTGAAGGTCTTCCCTCTCAGTTGATTGAATGAATCATCTACTTTGCTATCATCTCCATAAATAGAGCCCAACACTAAATTGGTTCTGAATGATACTATTTTATTGGGGTTGTATCTAAACAGAAGATTACCCCCCAAACGAGCAAAAGCTGGGTAAAAGTTAGGAGATATATCTCCTTTATAGTTCATTGCTCCTAAACCTCCTCCTATTTCAATTTTTTGTGCAAAAGTATTCAAGCTTGTTAGGCTAAATACCAAAAGGAAAAACTTTTTAGATAATGTCATAATTAATAAAAACAGTCAGGTGAAATATACACCTGACTGTTCATGAATGTTATTCCAGATTGATTAACGGACAACTGGACATTTAATTTTATTTGGAATATGATAAATCAATTTTACCGTAGTTAATAAATAAGAATCATTATACTTCGGGTTTCCTCGCAAGTCTGTTTTGTCTGAAAAACCAGGAATCGATGTCAACGTAAAAGGGTCGTATGGTGATGCTGGGTCATAAAAACCTTTTGCTGTTAAATAGTTAATAACGCCCTGAGTACGGTCTTTTCCAGTATGAGCTGCTATCTTTTCTAATGATCTATTACCCATTGATGCTGCTAAAGGACTTTGAGCTTGTAAATCGGCAGAGTTAGCAAAATTGCCACTAACATCATCTAAATAATCGCTTAATGTATAACGGTAGCTGAGTTCAACACCTAAATCCCAATTGCGATTTAGTCTATATTTAACCCCAACACCTACAGGGAATGAGACGCTAATTAACGAATAAGGAGCATTAGGATAGCCCGGTAAACCTTGACCTTCAGTATGTAGTGGTTGTAAACGCACCCAATCATTGCCATATAAAGAAGCTTGAGGTTTAGCCACTGGGTCATGAGCAAAAACGCCTACTCCTCCAAAAATATAAGGAATAATGCTTGCTCTGCGTAAATAACTACGACTAGTACGTACAAAATCGTATTGGCCAGTAATAGAAAGTTCTTTAATGTCATTTCTAAAATGTAGATTTCTAATAAAGTTAGCTTCATAGCCTTTTACGCCTTCAAGATAATTATCGTCTCCAGAGATTCTTGCATAAGTAAGTCCAAAACGCAAGCCAAATGTTGGTGAAAGTTGACGAGTAAAATTGAAATTAACATTCCAACGCATACCATTTACGGTAGATTGTAGAAATCTATTATACGGAGATATATCTCCAAAATAACTAGATGTACCTATTCCTAAGCTGACATTAGAGTTGGGCTCAAATAATTTGTTTTTACGGGGCTTATCTTTGCCTCCGAAAAGATTTGAAAACCTAAATTGTGCCTTTAAATCTTGTGTATTCAATGCACAAATTATCAATATCAGAAGTATTGAAGAATATTTTTTCATATTTGTCTGGTAATGGATGGAGTCAATGTGGTTAATTTATCTTTTTAGTAAAATATCTCTCAAAGCTGTGTTTACACTTTTTCTTAACGTAAAATAGGTGCGTTTGTTATGATTTAACCTTAAATTTTGCTACGAAAATAATATATTATCATGGAAACAAACAGTATAATTTAACTTTTGAGCAAAGTATTAATTTCTAGCATCAAAACCCCAATTAAGTTTACTCCTAAGGGTATTCAAGAAATTACTATCACTCAATTTAATGATATTTGCTTTAAAAGCCTCTCTTTTCATCCTAATTTTCACATTACTGTCTATTACTTTAGAGCGTGCATCTAAAGAAATCAAACAGCTATTGCTGCGGCTCTCTACTTCAAAATCCAAGATTACATCTGTAGAAACGACTAAAGGACGTACATTCAAATTATGAGGGCTCATTGGCGAAATCACAAAAATATCAGAACTTGGCATGACCAACGGCCCCCCTACACTAAGGTTGTAGCCCGTTGACCCTGTAGCAGTAGCAATAATTAAACCATCGGCCCAGTAAGTATTTAAAAACTCTCCATTTAAATATGCCTTCAACATAATCATGGAAGAAGTATCGGTTTTCATGATACCCAATTCATTCAGTCCAAAATTGATGCCATTAAAAATATCAATGGGTTCATTATTAAGGCGTGTTTCAACGCTTACTAACGTACGAGGGTCTAAGGTATAATGACTAGCAAAGATTTCATTCAAGCTTTCGGTAATTTTATCAGGAGAAACCGTTGCCAAAAAGCCCAATCTTCCTGTATTAATTCCCAGAATTGGTGTTTCTCTTTTGCTAACATGCGTCACGGCATCTAGCAAAGTGCCATCTCCACCCAAACTTAATACCAAATTGGCATCAAAGAGGTCGTATTGAGAAGTATAAAATTGGGTTGCATGGTGGTTTACTCCTATCTCAGTTAAAAACTGCTGATAGACATCAGAGATTTGAATTTCAACTCCTTTTTGAGCCAGAAAATCAAACATTTGTTGCACAAAAGGTTTGATTTCATCCTTAAAGTTTCGCCCATGAATGGCTATTTTCATCTTTTATTGTCTGTGTGGGTTGAAAGCTGTATTAAACAATTGATAAAAACTGCTTATTTATCTATCTAAAAAACAAAAGAAGAAAGAAGATGGGGAATTGCCAAACTTTTAGGTTTGAATATTAGTATTTGTTTGTGATTTGAGATAGAAAAACGTTTAAGTACAATTTTTTCTTACTTCTAAAAAATACAAAGGGATGTTTTCACAAACATGAGTCATCCCGAATTTTTCCTAAATTGTTTGTTTTGGAGACAATTTGAGAGGTTTTCTACTTAATTATCGTCTAGTCCTTACTTTTCTTTCCTTGATGAAAGAAAAGTAACAAAAGAAAATCAAGAATTCCTAAACTCGCTCCGCTCAAACAGTAGGAATTCGTTGCCCATCAATCATAAAAAAGCGGTCAAAATTAGTTTTTTGACCGCTTTCTTGTGATTTTAAAATTCGGGATGACTCATGTTTTATATATCTAAATATTTCATCAGCATATTGTATCGCTCTTTATCTGGCGAGGTAATTTCTTCAAAATTATAAGCTCCGACGATATCGTACTCAAAACGTTCGAGGGTGGCTATTACTCTTGAAATATCTTGCTGATTTAATTTTAACGTTAAAATATCTTTTGAATCTTCTAGTCCACCACCACTTGTGTAATATGAACTAATAATTTTTACATTGTTAGATTCAATCAATCTGCTAATTTCAGAAAGCGAATAGCTTCTGTTTTCAACAGCTATTTCTAACACTGCCCCAATTTCCTGCGAACCTAAGCTTTTTGAAAACTGAGTAAGTAATTCTTGTACACTGATTGTTCCTGCAAAGTTTTGTTCTTCATCCAATACTACAATCGCTTGTAAATTGTACTGCTGAACAATTTTTAGAATTTCAAAAGTATGTTGGTGAACATTCACAAATACTTCTTCAAATTCTGGTTGTAAGGCCAAAAGAGGTAAGTCTTCATCGGCATCTATCAGAACATCTTGGCTAATCAAACCTTGGTATTCTTGTTCATGAATCAATGGCAATTGTCCTATTCTATATTCTTCCATCCAGTTTAACGCATCTCCTACTGTATCTGAAGATTTTAGTACTGGCAACATTGGATTAATAAAATTGTTTGCGAGCATATTGTGTTGATGAAATTTAATATAATTAAGCTAATATAGTTAATTATTGATAAATTCCAAATTTTAAGTTGATTATACCAACTCAACTACACGAATAGGAGTCTTTTCGAGCCATCCATCCAAAATTTCATTAAATCTTTCTGGACACTCCATCATAGGTGCATGACTACACTTATCTATAAAATGTAACTCAGAATTTTCAATTAAACGATTGAATTCATGACCTACTTGTGGCGGCGTTATGGTGTCGTTCAATCCCCAAACCAATAGTGTTGGTACTTTAATTTTAACAACATCTTTGGCCATATTGTTCCGCTGTGCCGACTTTGCAATAGAGATAATTCTAATTACTTTAGATGCACTGTTTGTTATTTCAAACACTTCGTCAATCAGCTCTTTTGTGGCTGTTTCTGGACGATAAAAAGTATATTCTACCCTTTCTTTAATGTATTGATAGTTTCCACGTTTGGGGTACGATCCGCCCATGCCGTCTTCAAAAAGCCCCGAGCTACCAGTAAGTACTAATCTTTTTACTTTTGAAGGGTTTCTTAGGGTATATATCAAAGAAACGTGCCCGCCCAAAGAATTACCCAAAAGTGTTAATTCATCAAAACCTTTCCAATTCACAAACCCTTCAATAAATTCTGTCAATCCTTCACATCCAGCTTTGGTTATGGGCATTTCATAAATCGGCATCATTGGAATAATAACGCGGTATTTACTCTTGAAGCCTTCAATTACTCCTTCCCAGTTGCTTAACGCACCGAAAAGCCCATGAAGTAAAAAAAGAATCTCTCCTTCTCCTTCGTCGATGTACTTGTAGCCATTTCCTTCGTGAATTTGATAGTTCATATCAGTATAATTTTAAAATTGATGATGATTTTAACTTTTACAGCCTAATCAAAAAAATAGTTGCTTGTTGGGTACTCCAACCTTTCAACCAATCTAAATAAAATACAATTTTCCTTAAAAATTTAATACTTCTTTTAAATAGGTTATCGGTTTAATTCAATTTTACACAGATTTTAAATGTGATGCAAAATAATAAAAAATCTCTGAAAAGTATATTAATTATATGTTATTAGTTTAAACAAATTAGATTAAGATAAATTCATTTTTATGCAAAAAACAACTTAAATTACTGAATTGCAATAACTTATACCTAAACACCTAAAATATAATTATTTCAATTGTTTAGATGAATGTAAATTTAATAATTCATCTTTTCTCATACTTCCAGAAAAACTACCTATTTTACAATATTAGAATAATTATATTTTCCTTCATTTTGTCATAATGATTTTGAGCAATTTTCATTAAAGTCAAAACTCTTTGACTTTAAGTTTGTTAAATCTATTATTAAGACAAATCTAACAAAAGCTCTCAAAATCTATAATACAACTAGACTAAAAGCTACATATAATTAAGAAACTATTTAAAAAAATTAAAATCAATAGAACAATGGTTATCATTATCGGAGGTGGCATTGCAGGCTTAACATGTGCCAGATATTTACAAAACAGAGGGATAGAATCATTAATTTTAGAAGCAAGCGAAGCAGTTGGGGGGCGTGTAAGAACTGATAAGCAAGATGGCTTTTTATTGGACAGAGGCTTTCAAATTCTACTTACGGCGTATCCTGAAGCATTAAAATTGCTCAATTATGAAAAGTTAAATTTAAAAACATTCAAATCTGGTGCTTTGATTAGGGATAACGAGCAAAACAAATTCACATCAATGCTTAACCCATTGAAAGATCCTTCAGCGCTGTTCTCTACTTTGTTTTCGAGCATAGGTACTTTAGCCGATAAACTCAGAATTTTGAGATTAATTATGGACATACAAAACATCCAAGATGATGTTTTTGAGAACAAATACCAATCGACATTGAAATTTCTTCAAAACTATCATGTGTCAGAAAAAATGATACTACAGTTTTTCAAACCATTTTTTGGTGGAGTATTTCTGGAAGATGATTTAACAACTTCTGCTAATTTCTTTAAGTTTATTTTTGATAAATTCAATCATGGCGATGCTGCTATTCCAGCAAATGGCATGCATGAAATACCCTTACAAATAGCCAGTACATTACCAGCACATTCAATTCGCTTAAATACCAAAGTAGTAAAAATAGAAGGTAATAATGTTTACTTGGCGAATGGAGAAAAACTTTATGGAGAAAAAATTGTTGTGGCTACTGATGGCTTTGCTGCTGAACAACTTTTAGGAAAAGAGCAAGACATTAAATTCAATAAAACAACTTGTACTTATTTTGCAGCAGAGCAATCTCCTCTCACTGAAAAACTACTTGTACTAAATCCTGATAGAAATGCTAAAATTCATAATTTATGTGTCCCAAGTGATATAGCTCCTAATTATGCACCACTTGGCAAATCGCTTATTTCAGTTTCAACACAAGGACTAGATATACAAGACCAGCAAGCTTTAACAACTAGCATTCAACAAGAATTAGTTACATGGTTTGGGAAAGAGGCAACCAATTGGAAACATATCAAAACATATCATATTCCCCAAGCTTTAGCTACTTTCAATGAAGATAATTCAAAGGGATACCCATTACAACTAAGCGATGTGCTATATCGATGTGGAGACTATACGGCATATCCATCTTTGAATGCTGCGATGAAGACAGGCAGAAAAGTTGCTGAGAACATTTAACATAGTATTACTTCTCTGAAAAGGCATGATAACCCTTTTCAGAGAAGTCTATTTATTATAATAAAGCCTTTGCCAGTGTCAATCCTGATAAAAAAGCCCCTTCTACATTTCCTATACCAAAACCATCACCAGCCAGAAAAATCTGTTTACCTTCAAGCTGATAAAAGGAAGCTGAATATCTACTTGACGCCAAGCTATACCGCCAACGATGTACCTGAAAAGTTTCGATTGATGATTGAGGAATAAATACTTGGACAGATTCAAGCATTTTTTTCCCAATTTGATTCAAATCACCTTCTAAATTTTGTTTACTGAATTCATGTGAGGCATGAAGAGTTACAGTAGGCTTATGTGAAATACCTTTTTGAAAATTATCTGCTATCCAAGCTATAGGATGATTATCCAACATAATACCTCCGCTTTCAAAGGAAGTTGCCTTATTTAAAAGTGCTATTACAGCAATACAAGGTTGGTACTTGATAGCATTCAAAACGGCATCGTCAATAGGGGAAATCAACATTGATGACTGTTCCAACAATTCTCGTACCTGTGGAATGGGTTGAGTAAGAATTAATTTATCAAAACTATATTCATTTCCCCTCTCCGTAATAAGTGTGTTTTGTAAAAGCTCTACCACTTTTTCATTGGTAATAACATTAATATTGTCAGCAATTGTTTTCGGAATCATTTTCATTCCCTCTGTTCCGAAATACCGAATATTTGAACGCTGAGCCAATTGCCATGTTGACACAATTTTTCTTTCTTGCAATTCATCAATAAACACCTGAAAATCATTTGATTGAACCGAAAAATATTGTGCTCCATGATCAGCGACACCCTCTCCTATTCTACGGGTAGCCATTCTTCCGCCTATACCTCTTCCTTTATCCAAAACAGTTACTTCGTGATATTTTGCTAAAATTCTAGCAGCCGATAGTCCAGCCATCCCTGCACCAACAATAAGTATTTTCAAGATTTTATGATTGTTTCTTTTAATCAACTCCATGAAGGATTTAATGTTTCAAAAAGACAAATAAATTTACAAATAAAGGCACTAGTTAATTTAAAAAGCATTAAAAAAGAGCAAATTGGACAAGAAAGGTTTATTATTTTTATCAAAATAATTAAAAAAAATGACTAAAATCTCCCATTTTAAAGGAATATTCCATTTTTTTGGAAATAAACTTTTGTATTTTTGCCTTATCATTTAAAAAACCCTACCAATGAGCAAAAAAGTTGTATTAATATTATCGTGTATTACGCTACTGTTTAGTTGTAAAAAAGATGATGGAAGCTGGAAAAAAGCCGCTGACAACCCTGAGTTTCTAAGAAAAACGCAATTGCAAGTTACTGAATCAATTATCCATGATATTTTTGCCCCTCCTGTTTCAAGTCGTATTTATAGTTATGCCTCTTTAGCAGCTTATGAAGCACTTGTGCCTGCTAACAAAGGGCTAAAATCAATGGTTGGACAATTCAATGGCTTTGAGAAAGTGTATAAGCCAGAACCTAACAAAGAGTATTGTTATGCTTTGGCTGCCACTAGGGCTTTTTTAACGATTGGTAAAAACCTAACTTTTGCACAGGATGTGTATGTAGATTTTGAGAAAAAACTTTGGGCAGATTATAAGGCCACTGGCATTCCTGAAGAAGTGTTTGAAAACTCTATTGCCTTCGGCGATTCTGTAGCGGCTTCTATCATGAATTATTCAAAGAAGGATAATTATAAACAAACGCGTGGTTTCCGTTTTACAGTTACCAACAAGCCTGGTACTTGGGTGCCTACTCCTCCTGCTTATTTGGATGCTGTGGAGCCTCATTGGACAAAGATTCGCTCATTTACGATGGATTCTTCTGCACAATTTCGCCCAATCCCTCCCTCAAAATTTGACTTAACAAAAGGAAGTGAATATTATCAGGAAGTAATGGATTGCTACAATACTGTGAAAAATTTAACTGACGAACAAAGAGCCATTTGTAATTTCTGGGATTGCAATCCTTTCAAAATGAATATTACAGGTCATGCAATGTTTGCTACTAAAAAGGTATCTCCGGGTGGTCACTGGATGGGAATTGTATCGCAGGTGAGTCGCAATCAAAAGGCAGATATTTATACCACAGCACGTGCATATCTCTTGACATCAGTGGCTGTTTTTGATGGATTTATTTCTTGCTGGACAGAGAAATATCGTACAGTGCGTATTCGCCCAGAAACGATTATTAATGCTGCTATCGATAAAGATTGGCAACCCGTTTTACAGACACCACCCTTCCCTGAATATACTTCTGGGCACTCTGTAATATCTGGTGCGGCGTCTGTTTCTTTATCTTCTGTATTAGGTGATAACGTTGCTTTTGCCGATTCAACAGAAATTCCTTATGGCTTGCCTGTGCGTAAATTTACGTCTTTTACACAAGCTGCTGACGAGGCATCAATTAGCCGTTTGTATGGAGGTATTCACTTTAGACCAGCATTAAATAACGGTTTAGTGCAAGGAAGAGCCATTGGAAATTGGATTGTAGGAAAAATAAAAACGAATTAGTCAAACTTTTCTTTGCAATCTTGAATTCATGAAAAAATAAAGCAAAAAGCCAGACTATCTAATCAGTTTGGCTTTTTTGTGTAATTTCACTTTATGAAAATCCCACAATCATTAATTAGTTCATTACAAAACATTAAAGGGTTCAATGAAAATGCATTTGTTGATACGCATGAAAATGAGGCGTCGCCTATTGCAGTTCGCATTAATCCTTTTAAGAAAACCGATACGTTTAATCATGCTGAGTCTGTAATTTGGTCAGAATATGGCAAATATTTGCCTGATAACTATCTTGCCACTTTTGACCCACTTTTTCATGCGGGTGCTTACTGTTTCCAAGAAGCAAGTTCAATGTATTTAGCCCAAATCTTGAAAAGTAGCGTTGATTTATCACAAGATTTGAACGTCCTTGATTTATGTGCTGGTACGGGTGCAAACAGTACTTTGTTGGCTAGTTTATTAACGCCCGATTCGTTGTTAGTAAGCAATGATGTGCTGAAAGTACGTGCCAATGTATTGGCTGAAAATCTCACAAAATGGGGGACAATGAATACTATTGTTACGAATAATGACCCTAGAGATTTTACAAGACTATCTGGTTTTTTTGACGTATTATTAATTGATGCTCCTTGTTCTGGCTCTGGTTTGTTTAGAAAAGACCCTAATACTATCAGAGAATGGTCTGTTGGGAATGTAACACAACATGCATTAAGACAAAAAAGCATTATTACCGACGCTTGGGGCAGTCTGAAACAAGGGGGAGTGATGATATATTCCACTAGTTCATATTCAAAAGCTGAAAACGAAGATATTGTTGATTGGATAGAAAAGCAATTTGGAGCACAACATTTAGTGGCAAGCAATGAAGACAAACTAGGCAATGAAGTAATTTCCGAAGGTTCGTATCGGTTTTATCCCGACCAAGTAAAGGGTGAAGGCTTTTTTATTACGGCTTTTCAAAAAAGAAATTCGGAGAAAGAAGTATTTATTCGTTCGGGAAAACCAATAAAAAATAATAATCGTAGAACAGAACGAGAAATTTTCAGAAATTGGGTAAAAAATATTGATGACCATACATGGTTTGGAAAAAATGACGACTTTTTTCTAATTAATCCATTGCATGAACACATCGTGCAATTAATTCAGCTTAATTTTAACCTCAGAAAGGTAGGCGTTAGCATGGGTAAACTTTCAAGTAAAGATTTAATTCCTGAGCATGAATTAGCGATGAGCTTATTTTTATCAGAAAAAATAAACAAGGTAGAACTTTCACAACAAGAAGCTATCAAGTATTTAAAAAGAGAAGAATTTGCATTAGAGCAAGCTGTAAAAGGTTGGTCATTAATGACTTTTGAGGGCTTTGGACTTGGCTGGGCTAAAATTTTACCTAACAGAATCAACAATTACTACCCCAAAGAGCAAAGAATTTTAGGAAAAGAATCGTAATGAGGCTAAAAAAACACAAGGATTAATTGAAAAGATTATTATTGAGCATTGTTTGTAAGTATTTTACTTATTTTTGTACCAAATTCATTATTAAGTATAAACCAAGTAGTTAAAAGTAAAACTAAGAAAGAGAATTTGATATTTTCTTTTAATGATTGAATCTTTAATTCATTATTTTTAGTAATAAATTTAAACCGGCAATAATTTACTGTCTGTCAGCAGGTAAAAAACCTGATTGTTAAATGTCTATCTCAAATGTAACAGTAAACTGTAATGAAACGTACATTTTAGTGAGCTGTCAAAAGAACGCATGATTAACGAAGAAGCAAAAGAAATTAAAGAAGAAATCGAAGCACAAGCTATCGAAGTAACAGAATCCGCAACAGACCCAAAAGCGGAAGACGTCTCTATTATTGAGGTTGCAGAAACCTCTGAACCAATTGAAACAATCTCTGAAGTACTACCTGAGCCTATTCTTGTATCAACGATACTTGAAACTAGTGAAGAACCAGAAACAATTGAAAACCAATTGATTGATTATTCTAATTTTCAAAAATCAGACTTTGTATCTACTTTAGAAAAAGTACTTGATGATGTAAAAGAAAATCCGTCTATTGGCATTTTTAGGAAATCTGAAGATACTTTGAAAGAGATTCGTCCATTGTTTGAACAAATAAAAAGTGCTGAAAAAAACGAAGCATTAGCAAAGTTCAAAGAAAGCAATGATGGTTCTGAAGATGGTTTCGAATTTAAGCCTGATACACTGAGTGAACAATTCGATAAGCTTTTCAAAGCCATCAAAGAGGAACGTTCTAAGTATTTTGCTAACATTGAGAAGGAAAAAGACAAAAATTTTAGTCAGAAAACAGTATTAATAAATAGACTTAGAACGCTTGTTGAAGGGGAAGACAGCAACGATCCTGCACATATCAAGTCTGGTTTTAATGAATTCAAGAAAATTCAGGAAGAATGGAAAAGTGCTGGAAATGTAAACTCACCACATAATAATACGCTTTGGCAAACATTCCATGCACTAGTTGATAGATTTTACAGCAACCGCAGTATATATTTTGAATTATTAGAATTAGACCGTAAGCGTAATTTACAGCACAAAATAGAGTTGTGTAGTAAGATTGAGAAAATTGCGGAAACGTCTAAAACTGAAAATGTTACTGGCAAAATGTTAGATGAAGCCGTAGCAACTTTTGAAGAATACAAGCACATAGGGCCTGCTCCGAAAGAAGAAAACGAACTTATCTGGCAAAGAGTAAAAGATGCTTTAGATATTATTTATGGCAAACGCCGTGAACAATTGGAAACATCAAAAGCAGAAGCAGAACAAGTATTTGGTTTGAAATCATCTATCGCAGAATTGATTCAACCTTTTGCAAGCTTCAATTCAGCCTCTATTACAGAATGGAACGACCGCACAAAGGCACTTTTAGCTTTACAAGACCAATGGAATAATATCAAAGGTTTTATGCCTAAAGAAAAAGGCAAAGAATTAAGTGATAAATTTTGGTCAGATATTAAAACGTTCTTCCGTAACAAAACAGAATTTTTCCGTTTGTTAGAAATCAAAAGAGAAGAAAATTTAAAAGCTAAGAATGCTATTATTGAAGAAGTAGAGGCATTGTTGACTAATGAAGATGAATCTCAAGAAGCTGCTAACACTGTTATTCGTTTGCAAAAAGAATTCCGTGAGATTGGTCATGTTCCTGAAAAAGACAAAGACATTATCTATACAAAATTCAAAACTGTTTGCGATGCCTTCTTTAATGCTAAAAGAGCGAAAAACCAAAGCATAGAAAAAGAGTTTGAAGCAAATTTGGTGAAGAAAACTGCACTTTGTGAACAAATAGAGAAAGAAGCCGTAGAAGGAGCTGATACAGCTAGGTTAGCTGAATTCAAATCACAGTGGGCATCAATTGGGTTTGTTCCTAAAAAGGAGATGCAGAATATCGGAAAACGTTATATCAATGCCATCAACAAGTATGTAAGTGCAATGGCAAAACTTTCTGGTAGAGAGCGTGAGCAACTAAGTTTACAGAATGAAGTTGAAATGGTGAAATCTCATGGAGAGTCGCCAAAAGATTTAATTCGTAAAGAAAACGATATCCGTCGTAAAATGCAGACGATAGAAAATGATATAGCTGTTTACAGAAATAACTTAGAGTTTTTTGCAAAATCTAAAAATGCAGATAAGCTTCGTCAAGATGTTGAAGCAAAAATTCAAAAAGCTTCAAAAGAATTATCAGATTTGAAACATCAAATTAAGATAATCAGAGAAGCAGAAAAGTAAAAATTACTAAAACAGGGCTAATTTCAACGTTAGCCCTGTTTTTTTTGAAAAAAATTTTCAAGCTTAATCTTTTGACATTCAGAAACTTGCAAAAAAGTTTAACAAAATGTTAAAAATTTATTCTTAAAACGTTTGGAGAGTATTACAAAACCTACTAATTTTGCATCACGATAAACGAAGAACATCTCGCTAATCGTTGAGAAAAGCCTTCTTAGCTCAGCTGGTAGAGCAACTGACTTGTAATCAGTAGGTCATTGGTTCGATCCCGATAGAAGGCTCCAAAATTACAAAAACCCTTCATGCATGGCGTATGAAGGGTTTTTTGCAATTGTATTCCCCCAAAAATCCCGATTGAGCCCTGAATTACTTTCTAATTTTTTAATTAAATTTGGTAAAACAATAAAGCTATGCAGACATACTCTGTTGAAATATTGAACCCCAAGGCATATAAATTATTGAAAAATTTAGCCGATTTAGAGTTAATTTCTTTTAAAGAAGAGAAGCCTTCTAAAAAAGAATTAACTGATTTTCAAAAAAAATTATTAGAAGGTCCTACATGGACAGAAGAAGAGTATCAGACATATTTAAAAAATCGTGACGAAATTAATAAGATTGGAGAAAAATGATTTTAATTGATACATCTATTTTAATTGATTATTTCAGAAAACAGCATAAAAGTAAAACACTACTATTTAAGCTTTTTTCTGAAAACGAAAGTTTAGCCATATCAGTAATAACCAAGTATGAACTATTGATTGGTAGTAACCAGCAACAAGATTTATTTTGGGAGTTTTTACTACAGAAACTAACTGTTATATCATTGGATGAAGCAATTATTGATGAAACAATCTCTATTAAAAAAGAATTAAAGGTAAAAAATAATGAAATTGGCCTAGCTGATATGATAATAGCTGCTACAGCTCGCTTTAATGATTTTGAATTAGCTACATTAAATATTAATCATTTCAATAAAGTAAATCGTTTAAGAATTGTCAGGATGTAAATATTTAATTATCCTTCGTCTCCTCCAAATCTTCCCTCCTTTTTTTCGATATGTTTTAAAATGGTGTATTTTTGTTCTGCAAACTCAATGCTGATGAAATATAATCCTCAATTTTATTTATTTCTTTTCTTACTTTCATGCTTTACACTGTCGGGATGCATTTGGGCAAGGCGATGTCCTGAAAAGACTTGTCGCGTAGCTACTGAACATAAACACGAAGGGGGAACTTTTCGTCCCCGTGCTGCATTCTCTTGGACAACGACCAAAAAACATTGGCCGTGGAATCCTGTTAAAGGAAGCAAGAAGTTCAATGGTAAAAAAGATAAGAAATCTGGCAAGACTAAATTTAAATATACCCTTCCTGGGGAAAGAGTCAATTTCGACAAAAAGAATTAGTCTTAGCTATTCAACATACAACATATGAATCTAATTAAAGTATCTGCTGGAGTGGTTAATCAAACTCCTTTGGCATGGGAAAGTAATAAAAACAATATCATTGCTTGTATCGAAGAGGCAAAAAAACAAGAAATTAGTCTTTTGTGTTTACCTGAGCTTTGTATTACGGGCTACGGTTGCGAAGATATGTTTTTTGCACAAAGCACTTGTGATACTGCTTTAGAGATATTAGAAGACATCGTTTTGCATACTTCTAGTATAGCCGTATGTGTAGGGTTGCCTATTCGTATTAATAATCATATTTATAATGCAGCTTGTTTAATCGTCAATAAGCAAATCAGAGGTTTCGCTTGCAAAAAGACGCTTGCCAATAATGGTATTCATTATGAAACCCGTTGGTTTCAGCATTGGCCAGCTGGTGAAAAAACAGAATTAAGAATTGGAGAGTTTACTTATCCTGTAGGCGATTTACTGTTTGAAGTAGGTGGTGTAAAAATCGGCTTTGAAATTTGTGAAGATGCTTGGATTGCCAATCGCCCGGGAAGAGAACATTATTTAAAGGGCTGTGATATCATTCTCAATCCCACAGCTTCGCACTTTGCTTTCTTTAAGACCCAAACCCGCGAACGCCTCGTTCAAGATGGCTCTCGTGCTTTTGGTGTTGCTTATATTTATGCCAATTTATTAGGTAATGAGTCTGGTAGAGCCATTTTCGATGGCGATGCCATGATTGCCCAAGCTGGTGAAATGTTGGTATCTGGTACAAGGTTTTCGTACAAAGATTATTATTTGACTACCGCAGTAATTGATTTAGATAAAATTCGGTTAGAACAAAGCCAGAATTTATTCCATTTCAAGGCTTCAAATGCTATTCAAGTGCTTTTTGATTATCCAGACATCCCTCCTTTCAAAAACCATTATGCAATGGAACACTGGGAAGCCAATGGTTTTCAAAAAGAGGAAGAATTTGCAAGAGCTATCGCTTTGGCATTGTTCGATTACCTCCGCAAATCTCGTTCAAATGGCTGGGTAATTTCGCTTTCTGGCGGTGCAGACTCCTCTGCCATCACGGCCCTTTGTTATTTAGCGATTGAGTTATCCGTACAGGAATTAGGCTTGGAGGGTTTTAAACAAAAATTAGGATATATTAAAGCTATTCAATCGTGTAGTTCTGTCGCTGAATTATCGGCTGCTTTGATTACTAACGTATATCAAGGCACACAGAATAGTTCTTCAGATACGCGCCATTCGGCTACTTCATTGGCTAAAGATTTGAATACTACTTTTTATGATATTGATATTAATGGTTTGGTAGAAACCTATAAAGGATTAATTCAAGGGGCTATTGGAAGAGATTTGTCTTGGCAAACGGATGATATTGCTCTCCAAAATATTCAAGCGAGGGTGCGTAGCCCAAGTGCTTGGTTATTAGCAAATATCAATAATGCGTTGTTGTTATCAACCTCCAATCGCTCAGAAGCATCTGTTGGCTATGCCACTATGGATGGCGATACTTCTGGGTCAATATCGCCCATTGCAGGTATCGATAAGCATTGGTTGCGTCACTGGCTACGTTGGTTAGAAAACACAGGTTTAGGAGGAACACTCAACATTAAGGGCTTGAATGCGATGAATAATTTGCAACCAACGGCTGAATTACGTCCACTTGAAGCCAAGCAAATAGATGAAGAGGATTTGATGCCTTACGATTTATTAAATGCCATTGAAACTTCTGCTATTCGTGATAAGAAATCTCCGACTGATTGCTTTAAAATCATGGAAGTAGCATTTGAGGATATTTATACCCGTGAGCAATTAATTACTGCTATCGAGAGGTTTTTTAAACTATTTGCCAGAAACCAATGGAAACGCGAGCGTTATGCACCAAGTTTTCATGTGGACGACCGTAACCTAGACCCTAGAAGTTGGTTAAGATTTCCGATTTTATCAGGAGGTTTTGAAAGAGAAATCGCTGAAATGCTAGAATATGCTAATAATGCTGGAAAAGGGAAAAGACGAGGAAAAATTGGTTTTTAGGAGTAGAAGCTGTTTAAACTTTCCGTTTCTGAGGTGAAAGTATTGTATTTTTGAATTGATTTTTTCAAAATTTGGGAAGCATAGCATCGCTACGTTGAGTAAATTTTGGAACAAACTATTCTAAAAGACTTAGTTTAACCCGAAAGGGAAAGTTTAAACAGCTTCAGTAGTTAAACTAAAAACAAATGCTGATATTTATGACATTGACTACATAACATTATTCCAACGTATTTTGGATAGTCAATGTCATAAAATCTGATTTTAATCCTCATCAATATCCATCAGCAAATCAATTTTATTTTTAACCAACTCTTTTAATTTCAAGCTCTTAAAGGTAAACCATTCTTGTCGGTAGTCACCAGCATTATCAATTGCGTTCTTAAATACCCTAAATGGTTTCTTCCCTTCTAGAGCATCGATAAGCCTATATTTTAGCCTTGACCTATCTGGCAATCTTTCAGTAAATTCTTCCATAATTTGAAAGTACTCACTTGAATGAGGTTTTTCAATGACGATGTATTCATCAATATGCTCTTTAATCTTATTAATATCATCTTCCCAAAACTCAGTTTCAAAATCGGGATTATTGTCGAAGTCGGGTAAAAAAAACCAGTTCGTTGGTTTGAATATGGACAAAACATTTAAAGCTCATATCCAACTGTTCGGCAATTTCTTTTAATTGTTCTTCTGTTAAAGTCATGATTTTAATTGGTTTTAATCTTATTTGTCAGCTAAAAATATATAGTTTATCCCAAGCCTCCAAGATAAATCATTCAAGAAAACTATGTTTTTAAAATTTTAATGCAACTTATTAATTCTGATTGTAACTTTGTTTACTTGGTATCAATCTAAAAGCCCAACCATTGTTTTCGCGATAAACCACGTCGTGTTTAATTATTAAAATATGCTACTAGCCATAGACATTGGTAATACCGACATAGTTTTCGGAATTCACAATCAACACGCATGGATTCATCAATTTAGGATTCCTTCGGATTCGTCTCGTCGTTCTTCTGATTTTGAAGCAAAGCTTCGCTTATTTTTCTTAGAAAATGGTTTAAAAATAAGTGAAATCAATTACTCGATTATTAGTTGTGTGGTACCTGATTTAAAAAGTACGCTAAAAGAAATGGTACAAGAAATGATAGGTATCGACCCTATTATTATTGGTCCAGAAATGTATGACCAATTGAAGATGGAGATTTTGAGTCCTTATGAAATTGGTACAGACTTAGTTTGTAATGCTACTTATGCTTACTATACTTATAAAAAAGCCTGTCTGATTGTAGATTTCGGCACAGCACTTACTTTTACGGTAGTCTCTGAGACTGGGAAGATATTAGGCGTGTCTATTGCTCCTGGGTTAAAAACAGCGGTAAAATCACTATTTTCCAATACAGCTCAGTTACCCGAAGTACCATTAGTCATGCCAGAATCCGCCATTGGCAAAAATACTGTTCATGCCATTCAAGCTGGTATCCTGTGGGGATACGTAGGGATGGTTCGTGAAATGATTATGCAAATCAAAAAAGAAGTTGGTCAAGATTGTTTAGTTTTAGCCACTGGAGGGCTTTCGTCCATTCTAACACCGCTACGAGACGAATTTGATGAAGTAGATAAACTACTTACGCTGAATGGTCTAAAAATCATTTCAGAGATTGTAAAATAGATTAAAATTTATTTTCTTAAACATGAGTCATCCCGAATTTTTCCTAAAATTATGCGTTTTGGAGACAATTTGTGAGGTTTTCTACTTAATTATCGTCTAGTCCTTACTTTTCTTTCCTTGATGAAAGAAAAGTAACAAAAGAAAATCAAGAATTCCTAAACTCGCTCCGCTCAAACAGTAGGAATTCGCTGCCCATCAATCGTAAAAAAGCGGTCGAAATTAGTTTTTCAACCGCTTTTTTATGATTTTGAAATTCGGGATGACTCATGTTTTTTATTTATGAAAATCTTTTTTATTTTTTCAAATTTACCTGCAACCTTTTTCTTTCACCCTGCATCTTAGTTACAAATTACTCCTTTTATCGTTCCCTTTTTTTTAGTTATGATATTGTTTCAACCATTTATCCTTTAGGGAAGCCGATTAAGTAGTTTGCATAACAAGGTAGTAGGTATAAAATTAATTTTGTTTCAATAATCATCCAAGATAATTTCAGTTTAAGCAAAAGTTTAGCCGATAAATCTAAAAACCTAAAATTCATTCATCATGAAAACAATTTTTTACACATTCCTTATCTTATTTAGTTTATCTACTATTAAGGTACAAGCTCAGGGGAAAATCTCTGGACAAATCACTGACGATAAAAGCAAAATTGTAGAATTTGCTACTATTACATTGTTGAACGCTAAAGACTCATCTCTTGTAAAAGGGGCTTTGGGCGATGTAAACGGTACTTTTGAGTTCGAAAAAGTAAATTATGGTACTTATATCATTAATATATCGCAATTGGGCTATAAAAAATATTATACGCCTAAATTCATTCTTTCGGCTGAGACTTCTAATATCAAACTATCAAAAATAGTATTATCTGAAGATTCTAAGCAACTAGGTGAAGTACAGGTAACGGCTAAAAAACCATTTATCGAACAACAAATAGACAAAACAGTCGTCAACGTTGAAAATTCAATTGTATCGGCTGGCAATACTGCTATTGAAGTTTTAGAGAAATCGCCAGGTGTTACGGTGGATAAAGACGGAAACATTTCGTTGAAAGGAAAACAAAATGTGATGGTAATGTTAGATGGCAAGCCAACGTATATGTCTGCTAGTGACCTAGCTAATATGCTTCGTAACATGCAAGCAACTCAGTTAGATAAGATTGAAATCATGACCAACCCTCCTGCCAAATATGATGCCGCAGGTAATGCAGGGGTAATTAATATCCGTTTAAAAAAGAATCAGAATACAGGGTTGAATGGTTCGGCGAATATTGGTTTAGGGTATGGCCCTTATAAATCTTTACCAAAAGAAAGTGCTGGGCTAAACTTAAACTATAGAAGTGGTAAAGTGAATGTGTTTGGTAACTTCTCTGCTAATGATAGAAAAAGCTTCCAAGATCAAACTATCAACCGTAAGTTTTTTGAAAATGGAAAAGTGATTTCTGGTTTCGACCAAGTGGGCAATAATGATAGAAGAAACTATTCTTTCTCTTACAAAATGGGTGCTGACTATTTCCTTGACAAAAAGAACACCATCGGATTTTTGTTCAATGGAATGAATGGAACTTGGAAAGAAGACTTAAACAACGAGACTCTAATCAAGAATGCAGCTGCTCAGTTAGATACTACGTCAAGAACATTAGGAGCAATCAACAACAATTGGGGTAATTATTCAACCAATATTAACTTCAAGCACGTGATTGATTCTACAGGCAGAGAAATAACTGCCGATTTAGATTATGCACGTTATGATGCCGACAATTCTATGAAGTATCGTACTTCAAAATATGATACTCAGAATATTTTACGCCAAACTAGAAATGAAGATGGTTTGACTGATTCTAAGATTAATATTTATTCTGCTAAAGTAGATTTAACGTATCCTATCAACAAAACATCAAAGTTTGAAACGGGATTAAAATCAAGCTATGTTCATTCTGGAAATAATATGAGTTTTGTGTTCCTAGTGGGCGATTTAAATACGCCTGTACTTGACCCAACGCGTACTCGTGATTTTGTTTACAAAGAAAACATCAATGCTGGATATATCAATTACTCAAAAGAGTTCAAAAAGGTAAGTATGCAATTAGGTTTGAGAGTTGAGAATACAAACGGACAAGGTACTTTATTAGGAAAAGAATTATTAAACAGACATTATACCAACCTTTTCCCAAGTGTATTTTTCCGTCAGAAATTAGCAAAAGATCATCAATTAGGTTACTCGTTCAGTCGTAGAATAGACCGCCCTAGCTACGAAGACTTAAACCCATTCTTATTCTTTCTTGATCCTTATACTTTCCAGAGAGGTAATGAATTATTGCAACCACAATATACGAATGCCTTTGAAGTATCGCATACCTATAAAGATGCCATTACAACAACTTTAAACTTCAGTAGAACCAATGGTATAATGACTGAAATTTTGGAACAAAACAATGCCTTGAAAACAACAAACGTAACTAAAATCAATATTGGTTATGTAGAAAACATGGGTATTTCGTTCTCAGTGCCTGTGCCAATTACAAAATGGTGGTTTAGTAATACATATTTTAATTTGTATAATAATCATTACGTAGGTGATATTCCTAAAACGACTATTAACTCAGATGGTACGTCATCGACTATCCTTCAACCTTTGGATGCTCGTGCTACTACTTATCAAGCTAATATGACGCACCAATTTACATTACCTAAAAAATACTCTTTAGAGTTAAGCGGTTGGTATATGTCTCCATTTGTTGAAGGACAATTAGCTGGTCGTCCAATGGGAGCTATGTCATTCGGTATTCAGAAAAAATTCATGAACGACAAAGCTACTTTGAAATTGAATGTTAACGATGTGTTCTGGTCGAATCAATTCAGAGGGTCATTCATCTTTAACGACATTGATGTACAAGTAACAAATAAATGGGAAAGCAGAGTAATTCGTTTGAATTTCTCTTACCGTTTCGGAAATAGTAAAGTCGCTGCTGCTCGTCAACGTAGAACTGGATTAGAAGATGAAAAGGGACGTGTAAAAAACAGTGGTAACTAAAATGATTTTTCATTACAGTGAAAAATAACTCGAAATCTATTGACTATTGAAAATTAAGAAAGGATGCCGTAACTGGCATCCTTTCTTTGTAATGAAGCTGTTTAAACTTTCCGTTTCTGAGGTGAAAGTATTGTATTTTTGAATTGATTTTTTCAAAATTTGCGAAGCATAGCATCGCTACGTTGAGAAAATTTTGGAACAAGCTATGCTAAAAGACTTAGTTTAATCCGAAACGGAAAGTTTAAACAGCTTCAATATATAAATTGCTACTTTGTGGCAACGTAAATGTTAGATGGCGTTAAGAAATCGAAAAAACGCTCTAACCAGCCTTTGTCTGCATCATTACTTTTAGTTTCTGACGCTTTCAAATTTGTCTTGGGGCTATTTGATTCTTCCAGAATCATCTCGGCCAATAAGGGATAATATTTCATAAATTTGTGTTGTTTAATGAAACGCGATTAATGATTATTGATACTCTAAACTGAGGATCACTTAAAAAGTGATAATCGTTAAATTCGAGTTAATTACTTGACTGACACAAAGTTACGAATAATAGCTTTAACAATTGCAAAAAATATAATTATTCCAATACATATTCTTTAAATACTTCAATTATATTTAATTATTCCTAGAAATCAACCATTTTTGATACCTATTATAGCTAACATTCTTCCTGTTTTCCCTTTTTCTTTTCTATGTGAAAAATAGTTTTCATTGTCTAATACAGTAGAGAATTTTGATATTTCAATGTGGTTAATTGGCACACCTAATGCTAGTAATTGTGCCTGATTGGCTTTCTTTAAATCAACAAAATACTTTGCCTTTTCTGTATCAAATCTTTTGAATTGGCTATCAAAATTTTGGGCAACCTCCTCGCCTACTTCAAAAGAACATTCATCAATACAAGTGCCTACGTAGGCGAAACAATCTTTCGGATTGGTGCCAAATGCTGTGGTCATTTGTGTAATTGTTTTACCAACAATTCCTAAAACCGTTCCTCGCCAACCTGCATGAATGGCGGCTACTACTTTTTGCTTAGCATCATAGATTAAAATAGGTGTACAGTCTGCAATAGTAACCGCTACATATACATCGGCTTGATTGGTAATTAGGGCATCAAAACCATCATAAGAACCTACCTTCGTTACTGTTAATACTTTATCTTCATGAATTTGATAAGAAAAAGCTACCTTTTCAGCAGAAAAACCCAAAGCTGCATAGAATTTATCTCTATTTTTATGCACATTTTCGAGCGAATCACCAGAATATAACCCTAAGTTTAAGGAATTGTATGGAGCCTCGCTAAAACCATTTTTACGAGTACTTTCAGCCGCTACCAGTGCTGTAAATTGTTCAAATATCTGAGGTTGGGTAAACATTTTTTATGGATTTTTATTTTTTGGACTTGAGGATTTTTAGACTGGAGGACTTGAGGACTGAAAAAATTGAAAACTTTAGACTAGAGGACTATAACTCCAAAATCCTATTGTCTTAAAATCCTAAAGTCTAACAGTCCTATAATCAATCCTAAACTCAAAAATGAAACTAATTTATATACTATCCTTTGTGTTATTAATAAGTTGTCAAGAAAAAAAAGCTTCCCAGCCTGCTGGCATAGCACTTTCCTTTGATGACCGATTTATTAAAGAATGGTATCAATTAAGACCACTTTTCAAAAAATACAACGCAAAAGTAACATTTTACGTTACACAACCCGATAGTCTTTCCGAAGAAGAAATCATTATGCTACGTCAATTACAAGCCGATGGGCATGAAATTGGTTGTCATGGCGCCATGCACGTAGGCTCGATAAGGTATGTTTGGGAACATTCTACGGATGAATACATGGAAAAAGAAGTTTTTCAAGCGCTTAGGACGATGAAGCGACAAGGATTTAATCCCACAACTTTTGCTCATCCAGGAGGCTCTCAAATTTGGTATATCGATAAAGAGCTATTAAAACACTTTAAACTTTTGAGAGACGTAGCGATAAAAGAAAGAAAAATAGCAGGTTTTACTTATAAACGAGCCGTTGAAAACATGGATGAAATATATCATCAATACAACGATAGCCCAAAGGTAAATGCCTTGTTGATTGATGTGGGTAATAATACGACGATAGAAGATATTAAAAAAGGATTAGCAAGAGCTCAGCAGGAAAACAGTGTAATGATGCTTTTTGGGCATCGCCCTTTGCGTATAATCACTCATAAACCAGAAGAATATGGTTTTGATATACATTTTTTAGAGCAAATCTTAGCAGAAAGTGCTAAATTGAAACTTCAATATTTTACAATGAACGAACTTCATTCAGGTTTATGAATTAACACTCATACGCTACATTAACACAAAAATTTTCAATGAAAAAACAAACTACCTTCATCACTACTATTCTTTTATCATTATCATTATCCACATTTGCCCAAGATAATGATTCAACTGTCATCCGCAAATTCTTTGATGAATCTCTTGCTCGTGGGAAATCTTACGAATGGCTTCGTGATTTAACCGCTAATGTTGGTCCACGACTAAGTGGCTCTGAAGGAGCTAAAAAAGCCGTACAATGGGGAAAAGCATTATTAGAAACAGGCGGTTACGACCGTGTTTTCTTGCAAGATGTAATGGTACCACACTGGGTACGTGGGGCAAAAGAAGAAGGTTATATTTTAAACGGTAAACAAAAAACAGCAGTACCTTTAGTAGCCTTAGGAGGGTCAATCGCTACGCCTAAAAAAGGAATCACGGCTGAGGTAATAGAAGTAAAGAACTTTCAGGAGCTAAGAGCATTAGGAAAAGAAAAATGCGCAGGCAAAATAATTTTCTTTAATCGGCCGATGGATCCTACCAAAATTAATACTTTTGAAGCGTATGGACAAGCAGGCGACCAACGTCGTAGTGGTGCTAACGAAGCTTCAAAATTGGGTGCTATTGGTGTAATTATTCGTTCGTTGAGTAGTACAGAAAACGATTATCCACATACAGGTTCAATGGCTTATGGAACAGGTGTTCCATTGATTCCAGCGGCAGCTTTAAGTACAAAAGCCGCTACTTTATTGAGTAATACCTTAAAGGAAAATCCTGCGACAAAGTTTTACTTCAAACAATCTTGTGAAACCCTTCCAGATGCGCCTTCTCATAATGTGGTTGCTGAAATTAAAGGTAGCGAACATCCAGAAGAAATTATTGTAGTAGGCGGACACCTAGATTCTTGGGATTTAGCTCAGGGTGCTCATGACGATGGTACAGGCATTGTGCAATCAATTGAAGTAGCTCGTTTGTTTAAAACCTTAAACATTAAGCCAAAGCATACTATTCGAATCGTATTATTTATGAATGAGGAAAACGGAACTCGTGGAGGAATTAAATATGCAGAGTTGGCTAAACAAAATAATGAAAAACACATTTTTGCTTTAGAATCAGATAATGGTGGTTTTACGCCTCGTGGTTTTGGGGTTCAAGGTGCTTCTGCGGAATTATTAACTAAAATCCAGTCGTACCGTACTTTGTTAGCACCTTATGGTCTACATGAAATTGAGCGTGGTGGTGGCGGTGTTGATATTGGTCCACTAGCACCCCAAGGAACGGTATTAGTAGGTTTTAAACCAGATGCTCAACGTTATTTTGAATATCATCATGCTTCAAATGACACTTTTGAAACCGTTAACCAACGTGAATTAGAATTAGGTGCGGCTTCGATGGCGAGTTTAATTTACTTATTGGATAAATTGTAGTAGGGTTTTAGCTTTGAGTAATGAGCTTTGAGCTTAATGATTATCCACATCTTTAAAAAATGTAATTATTGATTAAAGCAATTGAAATTTCAAGCCTTATCACTAGAGAGGGACTTAAGTCCCTCTCTAGTGATAAAACATTGATTATCAAATATTTAACAAATTTATAATTTAAAGTCACATAAATAAAAAATGCCTCAATCCGAAGATTGAGGCATTTTTTATTTATGTGAAGCAAGCGTTAATTAATGATTTAACAGTACATTATTGAAATAACTAATTTACTGATAATGAAAGCACTAAATCACTCAATTCCATTAATTAATCCAGCTAAATTTATATTCTAATTCAGGAACTTTAATACGGTCGGTTAAACGTGTCAGACGTTCTGGTAAACGCATCAAATAGTCTTGTGCTTTTGCAGCAGTACCATTTAAGCCAGTCATTGTTGATACATTCCAATCGTTCAATAAAATCTCTGTGATTTCGATATAGTCTTTTCCTGTATAAACCCCTAAACGCTGAGCAGCATCAGAAAAATGACCATATACACCACTTTTTTCACCATTCATTTCACGTAAAAAGTGTGCAGGCATTACAATTTTTTGTTTCATCATATCAGCAAAAGCAATCATCATTTCTGATGGATCAATTTCAAAAATACTACTGATAAAACTTTTGTAAGCTTTATGGTGACGCATCTCGTCGGCAGCAATCATTGCACACATTTTTGACAATGAATTATTACCATGCTTTTTAGCCAAAGAAGCCGTACGACGGTGCGAAATATTAGTTGCTAACTCTTGGAAAGAAGTATAAACAAACGTCTTGTATGGGTCGTCATCTGTTTTAATATCAAAGCCATCAGCAATTAAATGTTGTGTTGAGATTTCAACCGCTTTCATATTTACACGTCCAGAAAGGTATACATACTTGTTCAATAAATCTCCATGACGGTTCTCTTCTGCTGTCCAAGCACGTGTCCACCTTGCCCAACCTTGAGGTTCATGAACCATATCGACACCTTGTACTACCATAATTGATGATTCGTAAGTAGGCAAAGCTTCTTCAGTAATCATATCTCCAATCAACACTGCCCAATAATCATAAGGTAGTTCACGTGCAGCCTGCTGAATTTCTTTTACTTCATCAAAAAAAGTTTCTTTGCTAGCATCTGGTAAAAAATCAGAAGGTTGCCAGTTGGTATCTATAGGAATGAGGTACTTGTTCACAATGTCGTCCATATTAACGGCAAGGTGATTCATTACTTCAATTCTTTCATTTCGCTTTTCCATTTAATTGTTGTGGTTTGTGGACTAAGAGTATCGGTCAAAAGTTTTTTATCATCACAAAAATAGTTCCATTTTCGCTATAGAATTTTACAAAGATACTGAATAATATATAAATGCTAGAATGATAATTATCATTATTACCCTATATAATTTGGTATTATTCAGATTAATCTATAAATCTTTTAGTAATTGGATGATAACTGTCTACTCTTCTATCCCGTAAATAAGGCCAAGTTGAGCGATAATATTCCGTTTTAGCTAAATCTACTTCTTGAACATGCACTTCTTCTTGCTCGTGTGAACCTAAGTAAAGTAACGTTCCGAAAGGGTTCGCTACAAAACTTCCTCCCCAAAATTGTTGGTCAGCCTCACGTCCTACTCTATTAACAGACACCACATGAACACCATTTGCTACAGCATGAGAACGCTGTATAGTTTGCCAAGCATTATATTGCTCACGATTGGTATTAGCATCCGTTTCATTTGTATCCCACCCAATCGCTGTTGGGTAAAACAAGACCTCTGCCCCCATTAAAGCTGTAATTCTTGAAGCTTCAGGATACCACTGATCCCAACAAATTAATACACCAATTTTTGCAAATTTTGTTTGAAAAACTTTATATCCCGAATCTTCCGAAGAAGCATCTCCAGGGGTAAAATAAAATTTCTCGTAATATCCCGGGTCATCGGGAATATGCATTTTTCTATATTTTCCTAAATAAGCCCCATCAGCATCTAATACTGCTGTTGTATTATGGTACAAACCAGCTGCACGTTTCTCAAATAATGAGGCAATTATTACTACGCCCAATTCTTTGGCAACTTCCGAAAGTGTTTCTGTTGATGGACCAGGAATTGGTTCTGCCAAATTAAAATTAGCATGGTCTTCCACATCACAGAAATATAACGAGGTAAATAACTCTTGCAAACAAACAATATTAGCACCTTTTTGGGCTGCCTCACGAATGCCTTTAATTGCTTTTTGCATATTTTCCTGTACATTTTCTGTACAAGACATTTGGACGAGTCCTATGTTTACTTTTTTTGTCATTGATACTTACTTAAGTAATTGAGTGATTTAATGAATGGGTGATTTAGTGATTACACTTTCATTATCATTGAATTACCCGTTTTAATTATGTAGTTTAATTTTGATCTATTACTTAATTATCAAAACTAGAAGATAATGTTTACGAGACAAAATTACTGAAATTCCAATTCATTCATACATTTAAAATGTCCCAATGGGCATTTCTCATAACCAATCTTAGAACAGGGTCTGCACGCTAAATCTTTCACTTCAAGCGACACAAAATTAGTTTGATACGGATACATTCCAAACTCAGGCACTGTATTTCCCCAGATTGAAACAACTTTTTTCTTCAGTGCAGCCGCCACGTGCATCATTCCTGTATCATGCGTATATACAATGCTTGCTCTTTTAATCAACGAAGCAGATTGGTTTAAAGTACATTTACCACAGGTATTTAAGATTTGTTTATCTACTTTATTTTCAAAAGCAAGCATCAATTTTTCTGCTTGGTCAACATCTTCTTTTCCCCCAATCAACACAAGTGGCAAATCTATCTTCTCACACAATTCTATCATCTTAGGTAATGGCAGCTTCTTGGTTTCATGTTGCCCGCCAATGGCATATACAGCATAAGAATCTCTAAAGCTTGCAGGGAGCCATTCAACTGGCAATTCGTCTTTTGCTGGAATAAAATAGTCTAATCCAGCATTATCATTATTAATCCCTAAAGTTTCAACCGTTTTTAGGTTTCTATCAACTATGTGGACATTCGGCATCACATTTTTATTAAACTTTACCAAAAGCCATTTTTGAAAATTTAGTTTATCATAACTGAATGATTTTACGCCAAGTCTAAATTTGATAATCCTTGTTCTTAAATTATTATGCAAATCTATCACATAATCATAGCGTTCTGCTTTGAGTTGTTTTATCAAATCATTAAGGCTATTATCCAACAAATAATACTTATCTATGTAAATATTGGTTTCAACTAAAGTTTTATAAGATTTCTTCGTAACAAAATGCACTTCTGCATCAGGATATTGTTTTTTTAAACAGCGAATAACTGGAGTAGTTAAAATAATATCACCAATAGAAGAAAAACGAAGAATTAGGAATTTGGTCATGCAAATTGGGTGATTTTCAAGGAAGAATGTTCTGCAATTAAGTCAAAATCTGAATCTTGATGACAAATCTCAACCTTAAAATGAATAGCATAAGCAGCAATTAGGCAATCATTGGCTTTACGGATTGTTACTCCTTTTTGTCTTAAAGAGCGATAAAGGTTTGCGGATTCAATCGCTATATCAATGGGATTCAACACCAAACATCTAAAACTTAACAGAGAAGCTTTTAATCTTTCAAATTCTTGTTGGCTTTTTGTACCTTGCAGAATCTCTTGTAAAATTGTTGGCGTTATCCATAAAGGGTGATTATCAGCAATATATTCTCTTAGCAATAATGCTTGTGACGTTTTTTTGTGTTGTATTAATTGAATCCAAACCGAAGTATCAAAAATGATAGCGTGTTTCATTGACTTCTCCATTGTTCTAAATCGCCTTCCCAATCAATTCCTTTATCAATTAATGTCAATAAATCAACACGTTTCAAATACATTAAGTACTCTTTCAAAGCAATATTGACAATTTCTTTTTTAGAAGAAGCTGGTTTAAGTTGGCTAATCTCACGTAAGATTTCGTCATTTATTTCAATATTCGTTCTCATGATTTTCGGCTTTTAATATACAAAATTAACGATTTTTTAAGGTAAAGTCTTTAAAACATTTATTTCAATCAAAAAAATTGGGATGTTAGTTTTCCTAACACCCCAATTTATTATTTAAATCCTCCTGAATAAACCTCTTTGACAAAAATTCTATTAGCAAAACCTGAATTAATTTCAATCTTTTCGATTTGCTCTTGGTAAAAAGTTTCTCCGTAATAATCTTCAATCTGATATAAAATACGATGTGGTATAGCTCCACTATTAAGACTGATTAATTCTCGATAATCCTGAAAAATCTTTCGTTCAAATGATAGCTTTTTGCCATCTTCAAATGCTGTCTTCTCAGAAGAAATCACCCTAAATGTCTCTTTATCAATATACAAATGATATTCTGTTTTAGGAACAGAACGATTTTTTGAATTAAGTGTTTTCTCCGTATAAGTTAAATGATAACACAACCGTTCATCTATTGTGACATCATCTGATAGCTCATAATTCTCCCATAAGTCTAAACGAAATGAAGTAAGTAAATAGAGTGGGTCAAGATTAAGGAAAGTCTCCCAATAATCATCAGTATCTATTTTTTTCCATTTTTCACCTCTTATTCGGTCATCATGCTGCCACCCTTCTGCTTGATTTACAACCTTATAAAACAAATCTGGGTTTTTCTTTTTTAAGAGATAATTGGTAAAAGCACTCTCCCATTTTTCTTCATAAAAAGGCACGTTGCTATCTTCAAAAGATAATTTTGAAAGGGTATGTACTTTTTCAATTCCTTTTATGATTTGACCTCCGCCAAACCCTAGCATTACTTTTTCTAATATTTTAGCATTATTTTGGCTAGCCAGCGAATCAAGGACATTATTGCGTTTAGCTTTTGTCTTTTCTAAATATGCTAATCGATTATTTTTCTCTTGTTCCCAATCGGCAATATCTCTTTCTATTTTTTCAAAAAAGGCAAGTCTGGTTTCTTCTTTTTCATTAATCTCATCTTGCTGCATTTCAAAGCCTAGCTTTTTTAATTCACTAAAACGAGGCGTATGGGTACGTTTCTTTTTATCAACAAAAAAGCTATTATTGGTTCTCACAACTAGCTCGCGTCCCCATACTTTCCGCATATCATTTTTAATTAACAAGTCTGCGTAAAACAAGGCTTTTTCACGATTTTCAAGTAAGAAATACAACTGACTCAAATTGTTAGTGACGATAAATCTTATTTTAGTGTTTTCATCTGATTGCGGATATTTTACCAGAAGGCTTTCTAAATAGGCTAAATGAGGTAGCATTGCTTGTTCATCAATGCCCGATGCTAAGGTAACTTTTTTTAATTGTGCCGTTATTTCCTTTTCAAATTCAAGCATTTGCTTGTACTCTGGGTGTTCTACAGAAGTTAAAAACACAAAAGTCTCTTTACTTACTTGGGTATAATAGCCTAGTTTTTCATTCAGTTTTACTTGAATCTTATCTAAAGCAATATGTATTGCCTTTTCTATTTCATCACCATATTCGTTGTTTACTTCAATTTTATTTAAGCCTTTTTTTAAATCTTCTAATGTTGCAAAAGGATCTGATGTAACTATTTCGTTCGTATTGAATTCTTCTTTATAAATAGTTTGCGATTGACACTTCACTTCTACTTTAACAATCACCTTAAAGCTTGAATAAGGAACATAAGAAAATTTTAGCGTTTTTTTATTGAATATAGTATCTATTCTGCATTTTTGATATTCAGGAACAGGAATCGTCACAAAAATTTTAAGTTGCCCATTGTCAGCTTCTTTGATATAACCTTTTATGTTGAAAAAACTTTTCTTCAAACTTGGCTCGGAAACAGGTAAACGATTTCCTAATTGATAAAAAGTAGATTGCGTAAGGAAATTATCCAAACAACTATATTCTGAAGGAGCAATGCTTGGAATAATAAAGTTTTTTTTAGTAAACTTCACCTTGTCTTGTGAGAATCCGCTAATAAAACTAAAAAAAAGGACGATAAAGAGTATAGTTCTTTTCATATGGCAAAAAGAGAGTCCATCAAACTTATTTTGATGGACTCTCTTGTTTATTGGTTTATTTTTTAGCATCAAAAATCTGTACCGTATTATTCAAAATATAGAATACATTTTGAGTAGCAGGGTCAATTTCATAAACTGGTCTATCGTTTTTGAAAATCAATTTATCTACTTCTACTCCGTCAGTCTTTCTTACTTTTACCAATACTTTCTCACCAGTTTCTTCTTTAGCATAAATATACGAGAAGTCTCTGTTTTGTTTCATAGCTTTAAAACGAGATCCATATCTTGATGCCAATTGATTTAAAGCACCTGCACCCATTGCTGATGCATCCGCCATTGCCATTTTGCCCTTATCAGCTTCTCTAACAACCCCAAGGTCTCTCAAAACGCCATTTTCATCGCGCTGATACATTCTAATTTCCCCTCCTTCTAACACATTTTTAGCAGAGTTAACTCCAAGTGCGAAGCTACCTACCATTGAAGCTCCTTTAATCAACTGTCTGTTGCCTTCGCCTGGTTGTTTATATACTTTATGATATTTCACTTTACCATCTAGTCCTACACCCATTACCTCTACTGGGCCTGACAAAACAACACCCCAAGGGAACAGTTCTATACTATTTAGCTCTTTTTCATTTTTGATGTTAACTTCTGCAAAAGGTTCTGGTTTGTCTGCTATTGATGGGTCAAACTTATACAGCTTTTCGTCATTATAAACGATATAGGCGTTGGCAGCTTCATCATAATATGGTAAAACAGGTCTTTTTTCATTGAATTTGATGTTTCTTTTCCATAGTTTACGTCCACTTTTGTAATCCACCATGTTACCATAAGTACCCGTCAAATACATTACTTTATCACCAACTTTACCTAAGTAATAAATAGGATCTTCTTTTTCAT
The DNA here is from genome assembly GCF_034928825.1 of Arcicella aquatica. NCBI lineage: Bacteria > Pseudomonadati > Bacteroidota > Cytophagia > Cytophagales > Flectobacillaceae > Arcicella > Arcicella aquatica. Next base: position 112,922 of record NZ_JAYFUL010000007.1, read on the forward strand.
CAGCAATTTCAATAAAGCTCTTCCAAAGTTTTTCTCCTTCTTTATTTATCAACATCATTTCGTTTTCAGCTACATAAAGGAAGTCTTTATCAATAGGAATAACACGCTTTAAACCATCACCTCGAGCATCCTTTTTCCAGATTTTTTCACCCGTCTTCAAATCAAAAAAGTTAAATCCACTATTATGAGCAATCAATAACTTTGTACCCCAGTCTTCTAAATATACTATTTTCTTTGTCTTGATTGACTCCTCCCAAATACTCTTTCCTGTTTCTGTATTCAGTACATTCAAATATTCTTTAGAAGACATCAAACCTTTGCTATTTACTACTACGATATTTTTATCGTTTTGTGTAGGAAAAAACTTGGTATATTCTTCTTGACCAGTCCAATTCAATTTACCCGTCGTTTTATTAAAAGAATACAATTTGCCATAAAGCAAATAGTATATCGTTTCTCCGTTGATTCTAGCAATGTTAGTATTAATAGATTGCTTTAAAGAAAAACTAAAAAAAGACCTTTCTTTACTTACCACTGAATTCCATTTCAATGTTCCTGTTTTGGTATCCAATAAGGCAATCGATACACTATTGCCATTTTGTAATGTCAATAAATATTCGTCAGACTCAGGAATAAAGTCAGATTGAAAAACTAAGAAAGGTTCTTTAGAAGAATTGTAAACTATTTTACCGCTTTCAGTATTGACAACCATGTATTTAGAGTTAATAAAAGCCTCTACATACGGACTATTAGCAACACTCGTTAGTTCTTTTTTCTCTTTGAAAAATTTACCAAATTCAGGGTCTGTCAAAATATCTTTTACAGAAGTTGCCCCAAAATCATCTTTGGTTAAAGTCCATACGATTTTTTTACTTTCTGCATCAATTCCTTTTAAAGTAGAACCTTCTTTAATGACGATAATACCAGTAATTTCATTTTGTACTAAATCTTGAATGTTACCTTCTGTTTGAAGAATGTGGTCGAATGAACGTTGGGCAAATGTGCCAAAAGAGCATAGCACAAGTAGGAAAGCAGATAAAAACTGTTTCATTAGTAGTAGTTGTTTAAAATATTAAGGAAAATTTATGGGATTAGAGTAGTATTTTCCACAATTCTCTCCTAATTGTTTTAAACAATAGATGATATTAAAGTGTAGATACTACTTAGAAACAAATATAAATAAAAACCTAAAAAAATCTAAATGTAAATCAATATTTAACTTTGAAATTATTATTCTAAACTTCGTAACAGACAATTCAAGGCAAATTTGATAACTTTGTTAATATTTTTACAAAAAACAAGTAAAATGCTAATTACAGTTGACGAGCAATCGTTAACTGATCATTAAAATCATGGCTGAACAAAAACAACAAGATACTGCTTCCACGCTAAAAGAAATCATTTCGCATGCCAAAGAATATGGCTTTGTATTTCCTTCTTCTGAAATTTATGATGGGCTACAAGCCGTTTATGATTATGGTCAAAACGGTGTAGAGTTGAAAAACAATCTTAAAACTTTGTGGTGGAAAGCCATGACGATGCTCAACGATAATGTTGTTGGGATTGACGCAGCCATTTTTATGCACCCGCTTACATGGAAGGCTTCAGGACACGTTGATTCTTTCAACGACCCAATGATTGATAACAAAGATTCTAAAAAACGTTATCGTGCTGACCAATTATTAGAAGCCAAAGCCGAATTTTACGAAGCTGAGGGAAGTCCTGAAAAAGGGAAAGCATTATTGCAAGAAATGGCACGTTTATTAGATGCTGGTGAATTGGATGGCGTTCGTCAATTAATTATTGATGAAAACATTAAATGTCCAATATCTGGTACAAGCAACTGGACAGAAGTACGCCAATTCAATTTGATGTTCTCTACCCAAGTAGGTGCAGTTTCAGAAGATGCTTCATTGATTTATCTTCGTCCAGAAACAGCACAAGGAATTTTTGTAAACTTCTTGAATGTTCAAAAGTCTGGTCGTATGAAAATTCCGTTTGGTATTGCCCAAATCGGAAAAGCATTCCGTAATGAAATCGTTGCGCGTAACTTCATTTTCCGTATGCGTGAATTCGAACAAATGGAGATGCAGTTTTTCTGTCGCCCTGGTACAGAAATGCAATGGTATAATTCATGGAAAGAAACTCGTTTGAAATTCCACCAAGCAATCGGTCTTCCTGCTGAAAAATTAAAATTCCACGACCACGAAAAGCTGGCTCACTATGCCAATGCTGCCGTGGATATTGAATACCAATTTCCTTTCGGATTTAAAGAAATGGAAGGTATTCACTCAAGAACAGCTTTTGACTTAACAGCTCACCAAACGCTTTCAAAGAAAAAACAACAGTATTTTGATGCCGACCTTGACGAAAATGGTAAACCTTATGGAAACTATATCCCTTACGTAGTAGAAACATCTGTAGGTGCCGACCGTCTGTTCTTGGCTGTCCTTTGTAATGCTTATACAGAAGAAACCGTGGGTGAAGGCGAAGCTGAAAAACAACGTACTTATTTGAAATTCCATCCATCGGTTGCTCCTATCAAAGCTGCTGTTTTGCCTTTAGTTAAAAAAGATGGATTAGCTGAAAAAGCACAAGAAATTTTCCATTCATTAAAACGTTCGTTTAATACCACTTATGATGATGGCGGTGCTATCGGAAAACGTTATACCCGTCAAGATTTAATTGGTACGCCTTATTGCATTGCTGTAGATTATCAAACAATGGAAGACGAAACCGTAACGATTCGTCACCGTGATTCAATGGAACAAGAAAGAGTGAAAATTGCTGAATTACGTGACAAAATTGGCTATGCTATCAGCATGGAAAGAGTATTTGAGCAATTATAATAATTGCCTAATAATCAACCTTTTGAAAGGCTTTTGAGAAATCAGAAGCCTTTTTTATTTGGGTATTCTACAATAAAAAATATATCTATACGTTATGTAGGTACATTTTCTATGAAGAAACTGATTTTAAACTCTTCTTACTTCAACTCCAGAATACATCTCTTGTGTTTCTCTTTTAGCACAAAACATTCTACTTTACAGTAAGTAATAATTGGCAACAAGTAATATTTTTCGTTGTTTTCTTCGTATTTTTCATAAGCATTATTTGCTCATTAAACCCATTTACAATTATGACCCAACCAATTCTACAAAACACTTTACAACAAAAAAACGTAGTACTTCAATATGGTAAAGACGCTTTGCTTGTAATAGTTGGAGTGCTATCAGCTAGTTTTGGGCTTAAAGGCTTTTTACTTCCAAACGATTTCTTAGACGGAGGTGTTACGGGTATTTCACTGTTAATCAACATATTAACAGACATCAATTTGCCTTTATTAATTATCATAGTCAACCTGCCTTTTATATGGTTGGCCTATACGCAAGTATCTAAAATTTTTGCTTTTAAAACTTTATTAGCCATTGGAGTACTAGCACTGAGTTTGACTTTCATTACATTTCCGATTGTCACTACAGACAAGCTTTTGATTGCGGTATTCGGTGGTTTCTTTTTGGGTGCAGGCATTGGACTATGTATTCGTGGTGGTTGTGTATTAGATGGTACAGAGGTTTTAGCCTTGTTTATTAGCCGTAAAACAGTATTGAGTGTGGGTGACGTTATCATTGTTATCAACGTGATTATTTTCTCTGCAGCGGCAATTTTAATCAGCGTAGAAACAGCCATGTATGCTATGCTTACTTATTTGGGAGCATCAAAAACCATTGATTTTTTAATTCATGGTCTTGAAGAATTTACAGGCGTAACCATCATCACAGAACATAGCGAGGCTGTCAGAAAAGTAATTATCGAAAAATTAGGACGCGGTGTTACCATTTTTAATGGTAAAAGAGGATTTGGAAAGAGAGGGCAATTAAACGAAGATTTAGAGATAATTTATACAGTCGTTACTCGATTAGAAATTCAAAAATTAACCGATGAAGTGGCCAATATTGATCAATCGGCTTTTATTATACAGCAAAGCATCAATGACGTAAAAGGTGGAATGATTAAAAAATTACCTTTGCATTAAAATAATTTGAAAATTTGAGGATTTGAAAATACATTAATCAATAATATCAAGTGAATTAAAAATAACATTGAAAATGTATTACTCAATAACATCAAGTGAATTAAAAAGGGTTTAATCTGTCCTAGGTTAAACCCTTTTTGATATTTTCATAAATAAAGAACTCCCAAAGAACCCTTTATAAAATAGTTTTTCTTCAAATTTCACTAACTGATAACAGCAATTATTCACGAAATTGGAAGGGACTTCTACATCAGAAACTACATTATCGGTTTTGATTAATCCTAATTTTATACCAAATCGCTGACTCAATCTTATTGTGAGAACTAAAGGTGACAAAAGCCATGTCCAATAAGAAGAGTAATCAATCTTTAGTAAATGTCGAGGTATCAATACTTCAAAATCGTTAATAATAAACCTGTGCTTTCCTCCTACTGCAATATCATGCGTACCCCAAAAAACATCAAAAGCATTATTATTTGAAATAAATATTCCGTCAGTATTTAATAAAGAATAAATCGTTTCAAAAGTCTTGTTGATTAAGTCTCTCTCAAGACAATAAAACACATCATTACAAACGATTACGTCAAATTTATTAAATACACCAAGCTCATTCAAATCTTCTATATTCAGTTTTTGTACATTTAATTTTCTTTCTTTACAAAAGAAAATGGCAGCCTCTGAATAGTCTATCCCTTGAATATTTTGGTAACCTTTTTTTATCAAAAAACTCATTAATCCCCCCGTGCCACAACCAATATCCAAAATACTGATATTGTCATTGTCAGGATATTTTTTGACTATTTCAGCTAATACTTTTTCATGTAATATTCTATACCACCAAAGTTTCTCTTCGGCATCATACATCATTTTGTATTCTTCAACACTACTATTTAGCATAGTTTAGTACTTTATATTTTACTGAATATTGTGGATAATTGTTTTGTGTTAAGAACATTCTACCCATGTATTCTCCAATAATGCCCAATGACATTAATTGTATTCCTCCAAAAAACATAAAAACTGTTATGGAATATTCAGACAATATGCCCCATATATCTAATCCAAAAAGTAATAGCGAAACCACAATAAGGAAAAAGCCTGAGAGTAAAATAAACCTAGCAGGTAGGATTGAGTAACCAAAAATGATTGTCAGAAAAAGTACTGATAGTTTACTAAAGGTATAATTAGAATGTCCTTCTTCTCTTTCTGAATGTTCCACATGCACACTGCCTACTTGGGAAACTACGCTAAAAATAATGCCATCGATATAAGGAAATGGACCTTTGTACTGACAAATTTCATCTACAATATCTTTCTTGATTAATTTAAAACTTGAAAGATAGAGCCCTTTGGGTTTATTTAATAGATGGGTTGCTAATTGATTCACCAACCAACTTCCAAAGTTTCTAAAAATACTATGTTTTTTGTCTGAATAATATGTATAAATTACTTCAAGTCCTGTTTTTTGAGCTTCTTCTAGTAGCTTAATAATTTCGGAGGGCGGATTTTGGAAATCATCATCAATCATCACAGCATATTCGCCTCTAACATGGTTTAAACCACACATTACAGCATTGAATTCTCCAAAGTTTTTTCTGAGCGAAACAAACGTAACATTGCTGTATTTTTTGGATAATTCTAAGCACACATGCTCTGAGTTGTCGGGGCTACCGTCGTTGACTAACACAATTTCAAAGTCGTATTGATTTAATTCTTCATGAAGTTTTTCAATCAATTTACCAATGGTCTTTGCACCTTTGTAAACTGGAATGACAACCGATAATAACATAAAAAATGGGATTAGAAAATATTTATAGTTTCAATGATATATGTGATTTCGTTTTCAGTCAATGAGATGTTTAGAGGGATACTAACAACCTCTTTATGTATTTTTTCTGAGATAGGCAATGATACTCGATTCCATTCGGTAAAAGCTTTTTGCTGATGCGGCGGGATAGGATAATGAATATCAGTACCTATTCCTTTAGATAACATATATTTTACAAAATCGTCTCTTTGGGTTGTCCGTATGACAAACAAATGCCATACATCATCCTCAAGCGTATCATTAGGGGGCAATATTATTTTGTCATTCTTGATATTATTGAGGTATAAAGAAGCTATTTTTCGTCTGTAATGATTATCCTCTTCCAATTTTCGTAGTTTCAAGCTTAATATTGCTGCCTGAATCTCATCTAGTCTGCTATTTATTCCTTGATAATCAAATACGTATTTTTTGCTGGATCCATAATTTCTTAAAGCCATTATTTTTTCAGCCAACGCATCATCGTTGGTTGTAATAGCGCCAGCATCGCCCAGTGCTCCTAAGTTTTTAGAAGGATAAAAACTAAATCCAGCACCATCTGATAAATTTCCTGCTAGTTTTTCCTTGTATTTAGCCCCATGAGCCTGTGCGGCATCTTCAAATACACGTAGATGATGCTTTTTTGCTATCAGATTAATCGCCTGCATATCACAGCATTTTCCGTAGAGATGCGTAACCAGAATAGCACTTGTTTTGGATGTTATTTTTTGCTCAATGTTAGCTGAGTCAATTAAATAAGTTTCCAAAGAAGGTTCTACTAAAACGGGAACATAGCCAGCATGTTTAATGGCTAGAATAGTAGCAATATAAGTATTAGAGGCAACTAAAATTTCTGCTTCCAGAGGAAAGGCACAAGCTTTAAGGATGATTGTTAAAGCATCCAAGCCATTTGCAACGCCCAAACAATATTTTACGTTACAAAACTGAGCAAAGGCTTCTTCAAAAGCCCTTCCCTTCTCTCCTAGTATATACCATCCCTTCTCTAAAACTTCATCAAAAACTTCTTTGATTTCCAGCTCAAAAGGCTTGTTTATGGCCTTTAAATTAAGAAAAGGTATTTGCATTTTCTTTTTGTTGTATTATTTCATAAGGTTCGTCGATATAATCACTAGCATCGTATAGCTCGTTGGCTAAAACTAATAGAATACATGACTCAGAAAAAGAATCCATAATGTGCCAATCCTCAGGTTCAAGGATGATGCACTGATTAGGGGAACTTAAAAAATATTCTTTTTCGCTCTTCCCATCATTAATATAAATTCTACAAGTACCTGTCAAACAGGTAATTGCCTGCCAAGTTTTTTTATGGCGGTGCCCACCCCTCACCTTGCCTTCTCCACAGTGAATATAAAAAACCCTTTTTATACTGCCAGGAAGATGCTTTTCAAAAACGGTTAGAGAGCCTGATTCAGAATCAAAACATTGTAATTCAAGAAATTTACTCATTGAAATTTTGTTTTCCACCAAAAGTCATCGGAAATTATGTAGAATAAAATCCAATTGCATTGATGATTTGATTAATAATATTCTGAATTGGATAAATGTGATGTGATAATTGTTTTTAGTTTAAAATAAACTAAAAACGGTTTTCATTGTTGGTATAAAATTTATTTTTTTATACCTAAAAGCAGTTACTTCAAAGATAAACCCCAAAACTTAATTTTCCAAAATCAGGCTATCAATTTAATAACGAAATCGATACCAAAATTCATATTTCAAAGGGTATTATAGTGTCTCTTTAAAAGAGGGTAAACAAAAAATAGTTGATTTATTTAGTTTAGTGCCTTGTTACGTTACTTTCTACCAGACATAAGAAAGCAGTAATCCAATCAAAAGGACTACTGCTTAATAAAAATATAATATATAGATTTAGAGTTTTTTTACTTGGTATATTTCCCCACAATTTTTCTGATAGAGGAGGATTTAATCATATTCATTTTCCTTCTGGCAATAGGTGCATACAAATTGTTGTCCATGATGATGGTATTATCTTTACTAATATATTTCACAACGTATTTAGGATTAATGATGTATGACTTGTGTACTCTTAAAAATCCTTGAGCATTCAATTCATCTTCAAAGGCATTAATACACTTTGCAAACAAGGAATTCGTTCCATCCTTCAAGTGTATTAGGGTATAATTCCCGCTGGCTTCCAACATAATTATCCTATCTATTCCTATGAATATCTTTCTTTTTAAATCAACGGTTAGTTGTATTTTTGGGCGAGGTATTAAAAGTGACATACGCTATCTATAGTTGGTGGTTAGAAAAACTATTCAAGTTCCTGTCTGTTTAGTCGTAGAAAGGCGTTATGATGGTAACAAAATCTTTTATTTTTTTATTTATGAATACCGTTTTGTTTCAACCTTCGTTTAAAATGAATTAATAAAAGATTAATACTAATTTTGTAAGCTTGTATAAAACATCAATACATTTCAGTCTGTCTTAACAAAAACAGTGAGAAGAAAATTTTCTAAAAATTAAATGAAAAATAAAAGCATTCAATTTATAATCATTTTTATAGCAGTAATTGGCATTAATCTATTGGCTAGCCATTTCTTTCTTAGGTTAGATTTAACCCAAGAAAAACGGTATACGATTGCTGATGCTACCAAGAATTTATTACAAAACCTTGATGATGAAGTATATATAAAAGTATATTTAACAGGAAAAGGTATTCCTGCTGGTTTTAAGCGCTTAGAAAATGCTGTTAAAGAGACGCTGGATGAATTTAGGATTTATGGTGGTTCAAACGTGAAATACACCTTTGTTGATTTGAATGCTGAATATAGAGACGAGAAAACAAGAAACGAGAGAATAGCGGCTATCGCTAAAAAGGGAATTACTCCTACCAATGTCTATAATAATGAAGATGGGAAAAAAACGCAAAGTTTGATTCTACCCGGTGCAATTATCACTTATAAAGGTAAAGAAATCGCTACTTTATTATTAAAAGGGAATAAATTATCCTCTCCACAAGAAATTTTGAACCAGTCTTACGAAGGGGTTGAGTATCAGTTAGCTTCTGCTATTAAAAGAGTAACAGCTACTCAAAAAAAGAAAATTGGATTTTTTATTAATTATACATCGCTTCCTGCGGTCAATCAGCTAGACTTAATTGGTGCTTTAAAACCCAATTATGAATTATATCCTGTGGATTTAAGAAATTCACCTACGTTGGATGGCTTAGATGCTATTTTTGTATTAAAGCCTGACCAGCTTTTCAACGATGATGATAAATACAAAATTGACCAATTTATTATGAACGGAGGCAAGGCGGTTTTCTTTGTTGATGCAGTAAAGGTGGATTCTGTCGCTCGCGAAGGGAACATGGCTCAAATTCAAAATCTTGGCCTAGAAGATTTATTGTTTAAATATGGTGTTCGTTTAAATCCTAATTTAATTAAGGATGCCCAGATGAGTGCTGCTATTCCTTTGGACATTGGGAACTTTGGCGACCGGTCTAATATTCAGCTTGTTCAATGGCAATATTACCCTTTAATCAATACTTTTGGCAAATCGCCTATTGTCAGAAATTTGGATGCAATTTATACTAAATATGTAGGTTCATTAGATACCGTTCGTGCCGATGGCATTACTAAAGTACCATTGTTGATGACATCTCAATATACGCAGTTATTGCACGCTCCTGCGATTATGAGCTATAATTTCGCTAGTAAAGATTTGAATGCGAATCAATACAAAGGGGGTGTTCAAACTGTGGGGATATTGCTTGAAGGTAAGTTCGAGTCTTTATTCAAAAATAGAATTTTGCCTAGCGACCCTCGTTTTGCTACCTTTAAAGCAGAGGGTAAGGATTCTAAAATAATCGTTTGTTCAGATGGAGACATTCCTGTGAATGATTTTGATCAAAAACACAATGCTCCCCTACCCCTTGGTTTTGATAAATACTCTGGCAATACATTTGCCAACAAAGATTTTGTATTAAATGCTATTGATTATTTATTGGATGATAATGGCGTAATAGTAGCCCGAAACAAAGAAATTAAACTAAGACCGTTAGACAAAGCTGCTTTGCAAGATGAAAGAACTTATTGGCAATCAATCAATTTAATTGTTCCAGTAATCATTTTAGTGGTTCTTGGGCTTGCCAGAAACTTTTGGAGACAAAGAAAATATACGCGATAATATATTTTTAACTGCAAAAAAAACTTTCTTCTTAGCGAATTTTGGTGAAAAATAATTAAAAGTCGGGGCTTATTCGTAGTTTTGTAGTAATTTTTAAAAATAAAGTACTCAATATCAAAACCCGATGCGTTTTGATAATGTAATAGTCATTCTCAACTAAAAATATTCCTCAAGATAATGAAATTCGTCGTATCCTCATCAGTTTTATTGAAACAACTATCGACAGTTAATGGCGTTATTGCTAATAATCCGATTGTACCTATTTTGGAAAACTTCTTATTCCAAATTGATCAAACTCAACTGACAGTGACTGCTTCTGATTTACAGACGGTAATGATTACGACGCTAGCAATTGAATCTTCAGACAACGGAGCAATCGCTATTCCTGCTCGTTTATTGTTGGATACTCTCAGAGGGTTACCAGATCAGCCAATTACGTTTAAAGTTGATAAAGACACTTTTGGTACTGAAATCATCACCGAAAATGGTCGTTATAAGCTATCAGGCGAGAATCCAATCGATTTCCCTAAAGTGCCTCAAGTGACAAAGAGTTTGTCAGTACAAATATCTGCTGAAGTACTAAGTGCAGCCATTTCAAATACTATTTTTGCTGTTTCAAACGATGACTTACGTCCAGCAATGACAGGCGTTTATGTACAACTGTCACCTGAATATACCAATTTTGTAGCAACAGACGGTCACCGTTTGATTCGCTATAAAAGAAGCGATGTAAAGTCTGAGTATGATTCTACGATGATTATTCCTCGTAAAGCATTGAATTTATTGAAATCATCATTGCCTTCTGATGATACTACTGTTACTTCAGATTTTAGTACATCAAATGCTTTTTTCAGTTTCAATAATGTGAGAATGATTTGTCGTTTAATCGACGAGCGTTTCCCTGATTATGAAAATGCTATTCCTAAAAACAATCCAAATGTTTTGACAATCAACCGTTCTGAGTTTTTAGGTTCTTTGAAACGTATTTCAATTTATTCAAACAAAACAACTCATCAAATTCGTTTAAAACTATCAAATAACGATTTAGTGATTTCGGCTGAGGATTTGGATTATTCTAATGAAGCTAATGAAAGATTAATGTGTGATTATGAAGGTGATGAAATGGAAATTGGTTTTAATGCTAAATTCATGATTGAGATGTTGGGCAACCTTACTTCAAACATGATTTCGCTAGAAATGTCTCAGCCAAACCGTGCTGGTTTGATTATTCCTGCTGACAAAAAAGCTGACGAAGATATTTTAATGTTAGTAATGCCAGTTATGCTTAATACTTATGCATAATTAAAAATATAATCGAAAAAAGGCGTGAGAGTTTTATTCTTACGCCTTTTTAGTTTTAAAATGTTAATGATTGTTAACGACAAACTTTGTTATTCAATTAACAGTTAAAGAATTATTCATCGGTTAAACTATTGTAACCAATTTAAACGTTTTGTATCAAACTTAATCAATCTTAATAAAATGTTAAAAACTAGAATTTTATCTGCTTTATTAATCCTTTTTGCAATCGGTGTAAATGCTAAACCAAATCTTTCAAAAGCCCCAGTTGCTGCTACAGGCATTCAATTTTTCAAAGGTACTTTTAAACAAGCTTTAGCTAAAGCCAAAAAGGAAAACAAAATGATTATGATGGATTGCTACACTACTTGGTGTGGGCCATGCAAAATTTTGAAAAACCAAGTATTTACTGATAAAGCTTTGGGAGATTACATGAACCAAAAATATATTTGTGTAGCAATGGATTATGAGAATGGTGAAGGTCCAGCAGTTGCTCAAAAATATCCTGTAGATGCATACCCATCAATTTATTTTATTGATAGCAACGGTAAGCCTAAAACGATTATGGTAGGTGTTCCTAACCCTATTCCGAATGCTGCCAATGTAATTTTAGCACAAGCGAAAAAATTTGTAAAGTAATATTTTTGAGAAAATAAAAAAGCCGTGATTTTGTATCAAACAAAGTCACGGCTTTTTTATTGGTCACTGAAACGCTTATAAAATCTATTGCGCTATTCTGATGAATAGGTTGATAGGGTAAAATTTATTTAACAACTTCTTGTTTTGTCCTCATTTTAATATTCAATACTTCCACCAATAATGAGAAGGCAATAGCAAAGTATAAATATCCTTTTGGTACCTCACCTACTTCTGAGCCAAATAAAGAAACGTTAGCATCATGAGCAGACTGAGCGATTAGCATAAAGCCAATCATAATCAAAAATGCCATCCCTAACATTTGAATAGAAGGATGACGGTTTACAAAATCACCAACTGGACCAGAAAAGCCCATCATAATAGCAATTGACAGCACTACTGAAATAATCATAATTGGTAAATTATGAGTTAAACCAATCGCAGTAAGGATAGAGTCTATTGAGAATACGATGTTAATCAGCGCAATTTGAAGCACTACAGCCGTTAATTTATCCGCTGCTGAACCTTTAGGTACTGTTACATCATGCTCCTCACCTACTTCAAGTTTCTCATGAATCTCGGAAGTAGCTTTAAATAGTAAAAATAATCCTCCGACAAATAAGATTAAGCTCTGTCCAGAAATCCCCGCATTAAACCAACCTAATTGGATGTAAGTAAAAGGTTGTTGTAATGAAATAATGAATGAAATACCAAACAATAAGGTAATTCTAAAAAGCATTGCTAATAATAAACCTATATTTCTAGCTTTTGCTTGGTTTTTCTTTGCTAATTTATTCGCTGCAATTGAAATAAAAATGATGTTATCTATTCCTAGAACGATTTCTAAAAAAGTAAGTGTAAGTAAGCTTATAATACCCCCTGCTGTAAATAATTCTGACATTTTGTTTTGGTTTAAATATTTTGATTACACAAATTTATTCAGTTTAGCCAATAAACAAAACCTCAATTGTTATGAAAGGTTAAAATCATTTACAACTTATATCAAAAATAGCATGAATGTTTTATGCACCTAGCTTTGCTTTTAGCATCATTTATGATGGTTTTGAAGATGGTATATACTTGAATGAGAATTCTAGAAAAATATAGAAAATTTCTTATAATTTAACTTATTGATAATAAAACACTTATCATTTTTTACAAAAAAGTATTGATTTTTTCTTTGTTGAGATTTGCACAGTAAGGAAATAAAGCGTAATTTTGCACCACCTTAAAAGAAAGGGATTTGGTTTCATAGCTCAGCTGGTTCAGAGCACCTGCCTTACAAGCAGGGGGTCCTAGGTTCGAATCCTAGTGGGACCACCAAATTACAACAACAATCTCGGTTTCATAGCTCAGCTGGTTCAGAGCACCTGCCTTACAAGCAGGGGGTCCTAGGTTCGAATCCTAGTGGGACCACCATCAAACAAGACAAGCCTTAACATTTTGAAATGTTAGGGCTTTTTTATTTGTTTCATATTGATATCAAACAAAAAGGGTTAAAAAGACAAATCTTCTTAACCCTTTTTGTTTGATAAGGCTCAAAGCTAATTACTCAAAGCTGAGCGCTATTTACGCATCATATTTGCCATGTTAGGCATTTTCATTTTGCCATCTTGCACATTGTTCATCATTCTCATCATTTTACGCATTCCATCAAACTGTTTGATTAAATTATTAATCTCAGTGACAGATGTACCCGAACCAGCCGCAATACGCTTTTTACGAGACATATCTAAAAGCTCTGGTTTCTGGCGTTCCTTTGGTGTCATCGATTGAATGATGGCTTCGATAGATTTAAACGCATCGTCTGGAATATCTACGTCTTTCACCGCTTGCGACATTCCCGGAACCATACCCATCAAGTCTTTGAGATTACCCATTTTCTTGATTTGCTGTAACTGCGAATAGAAATCTTCAAAACTAAATTGGTTCTGACGAATTTTCTTGTTGATACGTTCAGATTCTTCTTCATCAAAAGCATTTTGTGCTCTTTCAACCAAAGAAAGTACGTCACCCATACCCAAGATACGGCTCGCCATACGATCAGGATAGAATTGATCAAGAGCATCCATTTTCTCGCCTGTAGAAATAAACTTGATTGGTTTATCTACAATATGACGAATAGAAAGCGCCGCACCACCACGAGCATCACCATCTAATTTAGTCAAGACAACACCATCAAAATTCAGGCGTTCGTTAAATGTTTTAGCTGTATTTACAGCATCTTGCCCCGTCATCGAATCCACTACAAAAAGGATTTCTGAAGGTTTGATAGCATCTTTAACCGCTGCAATTTCATTCATCATTGCTTCATCTACTGCCAAACGACCAGCAGTATCGACAATGATTACTCTTTTACCCATTTTTCGTCCATAAGAAATGGCATTTTGGGCAATCTCAACGGCGTTTTTATTCTCAGGTTCAGCATATACATCTACGCCTACTTGCTCTCCTAATACTTTCAATTGGTCGATAGCCGCAGGACGATAAATATCACAAGCAACTAACAACACATTTCTACCACTCTTTTTAAGGTATTGTGCTAATTTACCAGAGAAAGTAGTCTTTCCAGAACCTTGTAAACCTGCAATTAAAATAACGGCTGGGTCTGGCTTTAAATTAATAGCCTGTACCGACGAACCCATTAATTTAACGAGCTCTTCATGCACAATTTTCACCAACATCTGTCCAGGGTCAACGGCAATAAGGATTTTTTGTCCCATTGCTTCTTCCTTGATACGGTCAGTGATTTCTTTAGCTACTTTATAGTTAACGTCGGCATCCATCAAAGCCTTGCGGATTTCCTTGACAGTACTTGCTACATTGACATCCGTGATACGTCCCTTACCTTTCAGGGTACGCATTGCGGTGGTTATTTTACTGCTTAAATTCTCAAACATTTTTATCTATTGCTTCTAATTTTTCTTGTATGATTTTGCTCAAAATTAATTTTTACAAAGTTTAGTCATTATTGACACTCCTAAACTTTTTTCAGAACGATTTGTATTTTTTCATAATCAAAACTAATCCAACATCTAAAGATCTTTTTATCTCAGATTTATTTTTGTGACAAGTCATTTCTCTACAATTTTGAGTTACAATACAAAGGTACAAAATTCTTAATAAAACAGTAGAGAATGATTTATGTATGTTGTATGTGAATCAAGGCTTTCAAAAATCAAATCTAAATAGTTTTAAAATAATTTCATCTACGCAAATACCTTGCGTATTAGCTATTCAACTTTGTATCGTTAAAAAACTTGTCATTGCTTCAAGTAGATTCTCCTTAAGGGTTTCTAATTTATGATAAATCAAGTATTGACATAATCAATTCAATAAAATTGTTTATTTTACTCAGCCAAGTATTAGACCCATCAAAACAACTATTTTTTTCTGAAAAGTAATAAATAGTTTATCGCAAATGAACATACTATTTAAAACTATAGTAGGTAGCCAAGCCTATGGCACCAATACAGTAAATTCAGATATTGATTATAAAGGCGTATATGCCCAATCGACCAAAGAACTGATTGGGTTTAACTATCTTGAACAAATTGATGTAAATAAAGATGAATGTTATTATGAAGTGAGGCGATATTTACAATTACTTCAATCTGCCAACCCAACAATGTTGGAGTTGTTGTTTATGCCCAAAGATTGTATCATTGAAAAACATCCTGCTTTCGATTTAATCATTCGTGAAAGAGATAAATTCCTGACAAAAAAATGTTTACATTCTTTTGGAGGCTATGCTATTGCACAAATAAAAAAAGCTAGAGGCTTACAAAAAAAGATGAATTGGGAACATGATAAAGTAAAGAGAAAGTCTCCTTACGATTTTTGTTATGTGTACGAAAACGGTAAAACTATTTCATTATTAACGTACTTAGGTATTAATCAACTTCTTGAAAACCAGTGTGGATTAGTTGCTTTAAACCATTTTAAAGATTGTTTTTCTTTGTATTATGATGCTCAGAATACTTTAGGATATCATGGCATTGTAACTGAAAAAGGAAATGCATTAAAATTATCTTCTATTCCACAAGGAGAACAACCAGTGACTATTTTATATTATAATCAGGAAGGATATTCAGCTCATTGCCGAGAATACAACCAGTATAATGAATGGCTGACCAATAGAAATACCCAAAGATATGTTGATATAAACAATCATGGGCAACAAATAGATGGTAAAAACCTCTTGCATTGCCGAAGATTATTAGATATTGCCCGTGAAATTGCGACAGAAGGAACAATTAATGTTCGACGGCCAAATGCTAAAGAACTGTTAAAAATAAGGCATGGAGAAATTAATTTGGATGCTTTTATAGAAAATACAGAGTATGACATTCAACAGTTACACCAACTTTATGATATATCTACGTTACCAGATGATGTAGAAATACCTTTTGTCAATTCGCTATTACTAGCGGTAAGAGAGGCAGTAAATTTATAGCGATTTTATGAAGAAAATATTAATATTAAGAGGCTTACCAGCGAGTGGAAAATCCACTTTCGCACGAAAGTTAATTAAAGACAATAAGGGTACATGGAAAAGACTTAACAAAGATGAGTTAAGAGACATGTTAGATAATTCGGTGTATTCACTAGATAATGAAAAATTTGTGGATACTGTTCGCAATGTGATGCTTATGGAAGCATTGAAAGAAGGCAAAAATGTGGTGCTAGACGATACAAACCTTTCAGAAAAATCCATAGAAACGATTCGTGAAGTTGCACAAAAATATGTAAAAGAGACTGGCAAAAAAGTAACCATAGAGTTTAAAGAATTTGATACTTCTTTAGAGGAATGTATTATTCGAGATGAAAGAAGAGAGAAAAAGGTAGGTCGCGAAGTAATTATGAAGTTTTATCATCAATATATGTTGAAACAAAATGACACAACTACCGACACCATAAAACCATCAAAATCAAGTGCTAGAGAACGTGGGCCATTTTATGAAGTACAAGACGAGACATTACCACCCGCTATCATTTGTGACTTAGATGGTACTTTAGCCATTATTCATGATAGAAGTCCTTATGATTCAAAAAGCTGCGAAACAGATTTATTGAATGAGCCTATTGCAGCAATATCGAAAACCTATTACCAAAAAGGGTCAAAAATCATCTTGATATCTGGTAGAGAAGACAATGCAAAAAGTCAAACGATTAATTGGTTACATTATAATCGGATTCAATATGATGCCCTTTACATGAGAAAAACAGGTGATAGTCGTAAAGATGCGGAAATTAAGAAAGAGTTTTATGAGCAGTATATCAAAAATGTTTTTTTCGTAGAATTCGTTTTAGACGACCGTAATCAAATCGTTGACTTATGGAGAAACGAACTAGGCTTGGCTTGTTTACAAGTAAACTATGGAAACTTTTAATCGTTTAAAACAAAAACATGAGTCATCCCGAATTTTAAAATCATAAAAAAGCGGTCGAAAAACTAATCTCGACCGCTTTTTTTTGATTGATGAACAACGAATTCCTACTGTTTGAGCGATAGCGAGTTTAGGAATTCTTGATTTTTTTGTTACTTTTTGCATCAAGGCAAAAAGTAAGGTCGAGTATAAATCCAAAAATCTCTGAAATCTTTTAAAATTTACTGATTTATGAGAAAATTCGGGATGACTCATGTTTATGAGGATAATATAATAATTATTTTCTAATCACCGCTCCGATTTCTTTTTCAAAAGCTGCCATTAGTTTTTCCATAGTTTTATCAATTACTTTATCAGTCAATGTCTGTTCGTAATCTTGAAGAATAAAGCTTACTGAATATGACTTTTTATCTGCTCCTAAATTCTCGCCTTGATATACATCAAAAACATTAATCTGACGCAACAAGTTTTTCTCGTAATTACGTGCCAACTTTTGAATTTGGTCAAAAGTAACTGTTTTATCAATCACTAATGAAAGGTCACGACGTACTTCTGGGAATTTTGGTAATTCTACAAAAGCAGCTTTGTCGTTATATTGTTTGAACAAATAATCCCAGTCAAAATCAGCAAAGAAAACGTGTTGTTTTACCTCTGCTTTTTTAGCTACGCTTGGTTTTACTAATCCTACTTTGGCTACTTCTTTTTTATTCAATAGATAGCTTATCCCATATTCAAAAGTAGCAGTGCCTTCTAATGGTTTTGTATCTAAGTTTTTGAAACCTAAACTACCCAACACTTTATTTACAGCACTTGCCAAAGTATGAAAAGCTACTTTTTGCGATTTCAATTGCCATGTTTCATTTTCGGTATTTCCTGTCACGTACAATGCTAAATGGCGTTTTTCAACGTATTTGTCATTGATTTTGTGATAGGTTTTACCAAAATCAAACACTTTTAAATCTTTCTGACGGCGATTGATATTATGGGCTAATACTTCTAGTCCAGAAAATACCATCGTCTGACGCATCACGCCTAAATCTTCTGATAATTTATTCAAGATTTCAACATCATCATTTGGCAAATCAGCCTTAACCAACGCTGAATAAGCAGGTTTTGTTAAAGAGTTTGTAATGATTTCGTTAAAACCATTTGCGGCTAAAACCTGAGAGATTTTTAACTGCAATTGTTCTCTATCTTTCTGAGGGAAGCCAGATAAAAATTCAGTACCCAAATTTTCTGACAACTCTACATTTTCAAAACCATAGATTCTTAGTACCTCTTCGATAATATCAGCTTCACGTGTAACGTCTACACGATAAGGTGGCACAATGGCTGTAAAACCATTTTCATCTTCTCCTTGAATCTGAATATCTAACGATTCAAGAATAGATTTTACCAAGCTTGTATCCAATGTTTTACCAATCAAACGGTTTACGTTTTTGTATAAAACTGGAATCGTAAAATCTGCAATTGGATTTGGATAAAAATCACTTACTTCCGAAGCAACTACGCCACCAGCTAATTCTTGAATCAACAAGGCAGCATACTTTAATGCATATAATTTAGCATTCGGGTCAGTACCACGTTCAAAACGGAACGAAGCATCTGTTTTCAAAGCATGACGCTGTGCAGTCTTTCTCACAGAAGCTGGGTTGAAATAGGCTACCTCTAAATAAACACGGGTAGTTTCAGGCTTAATACCAGACTTTGTTCCACCAAAAACACCTGCGATACCCATTGGTTCATCGCCATTACAAACCATCAAATCGGTTTCGCCCAATGTGCGTTCTACTTCATCAAGCGTGGTAAATTTAGTACCTGCTGGAAGTGTTTTTACAATTACTTGCTGACCAGCAATAGCATTCCAATCATAAGCATGCATTGGTTGCCCCAAGCCATGACAGATGTAATTGGTAATATCTACAATATTATTAATTGAACGCAAGCCTATTGTTTCTAATGATTTACGCAACCATTCTGGTGACTCCTGCACTTTTACGCCATCAATCGTAACACCACAAAAACGTGGACAAGCCTCAGGGTCTTCTACGATTAATTCTATCGGGAAATTAGTATTATCTACTTTAAAAGCTTCTATGGAAGGCAAAGTAATAGCACGACCCGTTTTAGCTTTAATATCACGTGCTACTCCCCAGTGCGATGCAGCGTCTGCACGGTTGGGCGTTAGTCCAATTTCGATTAACAAATCTGCTTCTAAATTAAAGTATTGAGTAGCAGGCGTACCGTTTGGTAAATCAGTATCCAATATCAAAATACCATCATGCGAAGTACCAATTCCTAATTCATCTTCTGCACAAATCATCCCTTCTGAAAGATGTCCGTAGGTTTTTTTACTAGTAATTTTAAAAATCTCTACTCCTTTGGCATGGTCATAAAGTGTAGTACCTACTGTTGCTACAATTACTTTTTGTCCGGCATCTACATTAGCCGCCCCACAAACAATTTGCGAAGGTGTTTCAGCACCAATATCAACAGTGGTTAAACTTAGTTGCTTTTCTTTCACCATAAATCGTTCGCAAGTAAGTACTTCACCTACTACAAAACCTTCTAAACCGCCCAAAATTGCTTCGTGACGCTCGATGGATTCTACTTCTAAGCCCGTTCCAGTTAAGAGACTATCTAATTCTTGAGCCGACTCTGTTATTTCTACAAATTGTTTAAGCCAATTAAGGGAGATTTTCATTCTAAATGCAATGTAAGATTTCGTGATTGAGAATTGTTTTCTTTTAAAAATTTCTCGGAAATACAAAGTTAAACAAAAAATAGAAGACATAAATAAACCCCACAAGATTGCTTGCATCTTGTGGGGTAAAGATTTTTATTATGAAGACCTGAAAACACGTATGATTTTACTTTTTGGGTAAATCATAAACTGTT
This sequence comes from Arcicella aquatica, assembly GCF_034928825.1. Taxonomy (NCBI): domain Bacteria; kingdom Pseudomonadati; phylum Bacteroidota; class Cytophagia; order Cytophagales; family Flectobacillaceae; genus Arcicella; species Arcicella aquatica. The sequence continues at coordinate 133,158 of NZ_JAYFUL010000007.1, forward strand.
AGTTTTAGGCGGTCTTTTGTTATTGCTGTATTCCATTGTTCTATTTCAGCACTGATTCTGGCTGATTGTGAAGTAGATTGTAATACACCTGTTCTGTAATATTCTAAAGCAGATTTCAAGCAAGCTTCATTTGCATCACCTAAGTCTTTAGTAAAATCATCCGTTTGAACTTTATCTACCGCAAAACCTTCGTAAAAATCACCCGTACCTGCTGAATTAACATTTCTAAAAGCGACAGGAAAAGCATAATAGTCCATCGTAGGAATAGCATAATAGCCTACGGGTTTGCCATGAGTCGTATTTCCTATCAATTTAACAGTCATAACTGGTTTTAAAGCATTTATTAATTCTTCACTTGCCGACGCCGTTCCTTTATTCACAATGATTACTATTTTACTTAATTTCAAGCCATTAGTAGCATTAGTAAAATAATCAGTGCTGTTGTATTGTGTATAATTGCTATTATGTTCGGTTTTGGCAAATACTTTACCAATTGCAGTGGCAGGAGCAATTAAATTTCCTAAATAATTAGACACTAACCCGTAGCCTCCTCCATTGTATCTCAAATCTAAAATTAATTCTGTTACATTTTTTGACTTGAAATCAGCAAATGTTTGGTCTAATACATTAAGCGTAGATTGCGCCGTTTTACCATTAATTGCATCTCCTAAAAAAGAATCAAAATCAAAATAACCTACATTGACACCATTTACAGAAAACACTTTCGGGTTTATTACGTAGTCTGATTTATAAGCCGCCGCAGTAAGCGTTAGTGTTTGTTGTGTACCATCTGGTTTAAGAAAAACTGTCGTTTGAGTACTTTTGGCAAGCTCTGTATTTAATTGATTAATATTAGCACTAATAGCATCAATTCCATTAATTTTTAATACCTGCCAACCACGTTTTATACCCAATAATCCCCCTGGAGACTGTGAATATACTAATTTAACTCTTAAGTCTGTAGCACTCACAAAGGCATACTGTATGCCAGCATCAGTACTATTCCCGCTTACGTAATTATCCCATACCGATTTTTCAATGGCAAAGCTCCATCTATCCTGATATTTACCATTTACAAAAGGGCTATAAGTTCTTATTTTCCTCATCACCGAATCAGCGGTTGGATAGCTCGTCGGGTTAAATATAGCTGAACCAGGTAAATTCGTATTCCAGAGGTACAATTCCTGTGAAATAGCATAAACGCTATCCCTTACATCTTTTGTAGCATTATTAATGACATTGTCCTCTGTTTTCTTGCAGGATGAGAACCAAGTAATCGTAAAAAGCAATCCAACAATTGCTATGTTTTTAGTTTTATGAAGCATATAAATAAAGTTTAATTCCTCAAAATACAGAACGAATTCAATCTTAAATTATTGGATAATAGCTTAAGATTGAATTCGTCATTTAGGCAACTTAAATTTTTAGCAAAAGTTAAAGTTTCAATACTACTTGTGTTCTATCTGCTTTGCTTACTTTCTTGTAGAATTCAACAAATTCAGCGTAACTCACAGCAGGAAACTTTCCATGATTTCTAACAAACCTTCTAATATATAATAAGCTTCCATCTTTCATTTGAAATTCTGATTGATAAGAACCAAATTTATTTTCAAACTTTACCCCTTCTGGCTTAAACTCTAGTGCTACATTTTTAGGTAATTGATATAATACTGAATCTGTTTCAGTATAGGCCGTTTTTAGTACTATTTCTGTTTGGCGTGGCTTATCTAAAGCGGGTGGAATAATATGAGTTATCGACATCAAGTTTGGCGTTAAAAACAACCTTGTCCCACTTTTGGAAGCACATTTTCTAACATTCAAATTTAGCTTTACCGTTGCCACAGGTATCATGCTTTTTTTATCTTGTATAGAAAAATCATTCAATTCAAAACTTGGTACGCTAATACTTTTATAAAGCTGTTTTTGTTGTTCATCCCGACTTGATAGATTTTTAATCTCCACATAATCATCCGATAACAGCCCTGTATATTCTGTAACTGCCTCGGCAGTAGCATTGCCATCTTCAGCTAAAGTTACCTTTATATTTCTATTTTGCTGGTTATCTTTTGCCTTATAAACAGGGGTGTGGACTAACTTTCCTCCTTCTGGTGTTGCCAACAAAGCGTATCTATCACTGGTAAAATCAGACAAATAGCCAAAAGCATTATCTTGTGAAGTACATTCTAACCATATAGTATCCGTTTTCATAGGTACACAAACAATTACATGATTGAATTGCTGAGACGGAAAGTCTGTCTGAATATCTCTTTCATTACTACCTCCTCTAATAGAAGCATAAAATGATTCTATCCCTACATTTTTCAATAATGCCTTTGTATAGTTGGAGAGTGCCTTACAATCGCCATAGCCTTTTTCAGCTACATAACTAGCTTCAAATGGTTGCCACCCACCAATACCCAATTGGATAGAAATATATCGGGTTTTAGACTGTAAATATTCATATATTTTCTTAACCTTTAGCTTAGGGTCAGTAATATTGGCTACCAATTGTTTTACTTCCTGTTGAATATTTTCAGGTAAAATATCTCTTCCTTCGCACAAAGTGTTATCAAACAATCCGATGTCTTTCCAAGTTTTCAAACTTCCCTTAAAGCCCTCCACCTCAAATTCATTCGGAGCGGTTAATACTCCTTTTCCATAGCGTGTCCATTTAGGCGAATATGTTTCATTTTCATAAACTTTCATCCCCTTTACTTGCCAATTATAAGTAGTACCTTCTGGCTTGTTTTCCACAGTAGGTTCAGCCATCCCATTAATGCTTTTATAACGCAATGGCATACCTGTTGGCATTTGTATTTTCAATGAAGATTGTTCAACTGTTACATTTTCCTCATCTTCTTGCGGGAACCACATTGGATAAAAGAGCAAATTTTTATTAAGTGTCTCCGTAATAAACTCTACTGTAAAAGGGAAAAGAGCATATCGAAATTCAGCGTGTTTATAGCGATTATCACCAAAAAGTGTTCCGTTACCGTTCGCACTTCCGTCTTGAATATCATCTTTCTTGAGTTTCTTTACTTTCTCTCCATTACTATCATACAATACCCCTTCAAAATTGTTCACTTTTTGAAGTTTATTATAAAATAAATTCATAGAGGCATAAGCCAATCCTTGTTCATCAAGGATTGTAATAACTGTATGCTGTTTTTCTATGGCTTCACCTAAGTTTTTTACGATAAAAACTGTTTCACTATTTCTGATGACAGCATGAGCCTTTTCCTTTAATTCAGCAGGAATACTGGCCACCGTCCAAGTATTCTGAGCAAAAGAATTACTCAGCGTAGCAATGAATAGTAGCGAACTTATTATGAATGATTTCATCATTTTATTGAGCTTTCTTTAAAACAATTTGTTCGGCGTGTTTTGCAATAATTTGGTCGAAGAACCTCTTCAACAATTCATATTCTTCAGCATAATACATAGTTTTCTTTAATTGTATTTTACTAGAAATAGAAATCCTGTCTTCGGCTTTGCCCACTAAAAATGTAAATCTCCCAGAGTCTTCTGGTAAATTCACTTTCATACTTTTAGGTATTTCCTCAATGACATATCCTTTCGGGATTTGATAGGTAGCAATAAAATTATCTTCAATCAAGGCAGCAAAATCCACTGGATATTTCCGCTCAAGCGTAGTAAAAGGGTTCTTATCTTCTCCTTGTCCAATCATTGGACTAATGTAAATTCTTTCCCCCGCTACCCCTACACCTTCAGTAATATTAAGGTCTAATTTTATTTGTAGGGGTCTGGTAATATCTTTTTCATCTTCGATATCAACAGTCTTTATCTCCCAAGCTGAATGTTTTTTCTTTAGATTTTCTATGTACTTTGCTTTAGTTTCTTTTACAACACTTACCCTTTCATCATGGGCTAAATATCCCATGTGGTTTATGCTTAACTGTCCCTGTAATTGTCCCTCAGGGGTAATCTCCAAATTGGCTATCACAGTTTTGGCTAGTCTATCATTACTTTCCAACTTCACCCAGTCACCCGAATCACCATTAATTAAACGCCCTTGTCCATTCAAACAACGTATTGGTAAAATACCCAAAGACATCATTGGCTCAGTAGCATCTATTAGTAGCCATTTTCCTTGATAAGCAACCGCAGCAATCACATAATTGAATTTTCGCTCTAGTACATAATGGTCCAACACTCTCCCATTAGTTCTAGTACTCATCACAACAGGGTCAGCTTCTATATCTAATTCTCTCAATAAAACAATCAGCATCAAATTTATATCAGCAACATTACCTGTTTTCGTTTCAAAGGCTTTTTTCAAGTTACTGGTAGCCAAAAAGCTTTCGTTTTGGTTCCATGTCATATTTTTTGAAACGTAGTCGTATGCTGCTTGTATTTTTGATAGGCTATCCTTAGCAGTCAACTTTATAGTAGCTGCAACATCTTTCAAAAATCCTCCTTTATTTAATAATCTGCCGAAGCGTTCATATTCATTTAAAGTTTTAGAAAAGTCATTCCATGTTGATGAAAAATTCTTGTGAATTCCACCTCTTGGCGTATATGCTGAAATCTCAAACTCTACTTGTGTTCGGTAGTCATCAATGGTTGTGATATAAGGTTCTTCTCTTAATGCTGGCACATCTTTTTGAACAAATCTGTAATATGTGGCGTTGATTGTTCCTACGCCCGCACCAAGATTTATTGATTCTTGCGTATTGCTTGCAACAAGGAAGGGCTGATATCCTTGCGTTATTACTTGAAATTGATAAAATTCAGGCACTTTTACTTGGTATTCACTCCAAACTGTAGGAATACTTCTTTGAAATTCCCAAGGACGAACTTCGGTGTCAAAATCAGATTCAATGATATAAGAAAACTCTATAATAGACCCTTCTTTTACATTGGGTAATGTAATCTTTTTAATACTATAATATTCATTTTTCTTTTCTAGAAAGATAGATTCTTTCTCTAGCTTCGTCACTTCAATTTTGCCATTGACAAGGTTGTAGGTAGCTCCTTTAATATTAGTGGCGTACTCTTTAGCACTACTATTTTTAGCACTACTTAGTCCGAATGAATGGGTAGCCCAATCATAGCCAGATTTCTTGAGGATTTTAATTCTTCTATGTCTTGTAAAAATTACTTTCAAATTTTCCCCTTGAAAGGTATAATCATGGGTTCCGAAATCACAAAGGACTACGGCCTCAGCAGCGGTATCTTTATCATAGCTTTTACTTTGCAAATCAGCAATATCTATTTTACCAAATTTGATGGGGCTGTTTTGGGCATAGCTAGCAAAAGTTAATAGTAGCAATAAAAAAAATAGTGGTTTTCTCACAACTTTTAAGTGTTGGTCAATCATGTGGATATATTTGTTTGTAGTAGTTTAAATAGCGGTAAGAATAATCCTTTACTTTTTCTTCAAAATAATCTTTTCTGCATGCTTAAAAACAATTCTATTGTAAAACTCTCTTAACGCTCCATATTCTTCACTAGAATATATGGGCTTTTTCAAGGCTATTTTACTATCTATTTTAAAGCCCCCTTCCAATACTGTCAATCTAAAGTCAAAGCGTCCTCCATTATTTGGCAAAGCGACACTCTCTGATTTAGGTAATTCTTCTACTGCATAATCTGCTGGAAGTTTATAAAGTGCACTAAATGTTTCTTCTTGAGGTATTCCAAACTCCACTGGGTAGCTTCTATTAGGCGTTTTAAAAGGATTGGTATCTTCGCCCATTCCAATCATAGGTGACAGGTAGATGCGGTCGCCAGCTATCGAATAGGCTTCATTCACGGTAGCTGTTAGTTTTAACAGAGGCATCGTTTCAGCGGAGTCAACACCCGTTATCGCTATTTTACTAAAATCATAATTAGGTTTATTCTTTTTATAATCGACTAAATAAGCATCTTTCCCTTTTGCAAGCACCGCCGATTTGAAATAGATAGCATCATGCCCTAAGTACGATATATCAACATTCCCTTTGAGTTGCTGGTCAGGCAGAATATCCATTTCCATTAAAACAACCTTTCTACTTGTTTGTGGTGCAGGAATTGGTATCCAACGACTATTTTTCCTAACAATCAACCTCCCTTTATCATTCAAACAACGTAAGGGTAATTGTCCAACTTTGGTAAGTTTACTAGTAGCATCCAATAACAAATCTTTCCCGTTTAGTACCACATGAGCAATTGTAAAATCAAACCGATCTAATAACACTAAATCTGTAGGGAAGCCATTTTCACGTGTACTTAAAATAACAGGATTAGCCTCAAAACCGCACTCTCTGAGCAATCTTACCAACATCAAATTAATCTCAGCCGAGTTACCTATTTTTTTCTCTGCTACTTTATTAAGATTAGTCCCTGACGTGAATACCCTATTGTCACCATCCCACTGCATCGAATTTTGGATATATTGATAAGCGGCTGTTAATAACGACAATGAATCCTTGGTTTGGCTTTTTAAGATCTCAGCTATCTTTTGGGCCTCATCATATTTCTTGATTTGCTTTCCGAAATTGTCATTCGTTAAAAGTGTTTCATTAAGTGTCTCCCAAGTCTGAGAATAATCTATTTTACCTTGATTAGGGAAAAAAGTAGAGGCTAACTCAAAAGAAATCTTAGACCGATAATTTTCAATTGTTGTAACATAAGGTTCTATTTTTAATGATGGCGCATCTGCCAAAGCAAACCTGTATGAAAAATAAGGATCACGAATATTACTACGGATAAAATTGCGGGAATCTTGTTTTGTTTCCTTTACGTTTAGGGGGATAAAGCTTAGCAATGTTATTTTGAAATCAAAATAAGCAGGAATCTCAGCTCGCAATTCGCTCCAGACTGTAGGAATATTTGTCTGAAAATTCCATGAGCGTAGATCATACCAAAAACCAGATTCTAATTCATAACTGAATTCTAGCACAGAGCCTTCACGAACCTGTGGAAACGTAAATTTTTTATAGTAAGTATTACCACTTCCTTTCTCTTCAAAAAAATCCTCCTCAGACATAGTATAGCTCACCAGAGAGCCATTTTCAAGGTTCCAAGTAATAGCTTTTAGTTTGCTTACATCTTCTGATTTGTTTCCATCAGAAGATATATAAAAAGGAATTTTTTGGCTTGCAAAACCAAAGCCAGCCTTTTTTAAGATTTTAATTCGGATATGTCTTTTGTAATGTACTTTGGGCAAATCATTCCCAAAGTAATAGGAATATTCTCCATAGTCACACAGTACAACGGCTTCAGCGGACGTATCTTTTTCGTAAGTCTTCATCTGAAGATCTTTCAAATCGATACTCCCAAAGGTGATTGGGGTAGCTGGTGTTTGGGCATTAATACAAAAACTTAGTAGAGCACAAGCGATGGATAGGATACACTTGTGAAGTGTAAAAATAGGTGACATGTAAGAGTTAAATTTGTTCGTGGCTTAATAAACTATAGCATAGTTACTCATAATATTAAAACTCTCAAAAAATATTATGAAACTTTTTTTTTATTAAAATACCAACAATTTTATCACTTGAACAAAAGCAATTAAAAAAAAAGTCCACCCCATAATCTTATCAAACATATTCTGCGATAAATATTGAAAAATCGCTCCCTTCTTCTTAATGGCAACCAAAGCACATAAATAATTTAGTATTAAAGCACCTGTACTTGCACCTAACACAAAAGCAATTTTATCAAATAAAAACTCAATTTTTAAGTATTCATAGTTTTGATAATTGATTAAGATAACTAACCAGAAAGCCATTAATTGAGGATTAAGAAATGACAATAAAAATCCTTTAATAAAATCACCCCAATAAGAAGTTCCTTCGATATCTACATTTATTTCTTCAGACTTAGAAAGCTCTTCCTGCATTTGCTTTGGTTTTAAATACTTCCACCCTATCAATAGCAAAACGGGTAATATAGCCCACTGCATAATTTCAAAAACCTGCGGGTATTTATCAAATACTTTTAAGCCCTCTACGGCTAAATATCCATAAATTATTTCAGGAAGCACACCTCCGACAGTCATCCATAGACCTGCTATTAGGCTTTTTCTGAGGGTAGCTTGAATCACCGACATATTCAAAGGGCCGGGGTGAAAAGAACCTAAAAAACTAATGATAGTAGTGATGGAGAAAATAATAAGTGCTTTCATGAGACAGTAATACGTTTAGATTATATAAATTGTTATTAAACAAAACTACTATATTTCTTTACTTAGGGTTTGTCGGCTGTATTACCAAAACATTATTTCACGTAAATTGCATATAATATCGGCAACACCGAGCTTAATATTAGCATCCATTTTATTCCTGTTTGAATAACAAGAAGGCATCAATCAAGCAAATGCAATCCTCAGAAAATAATCAAGTATCATCCTATACAGAAGAAATCACCCTTTTTGCCGATGTAATTGTTCCCGTAGCAGTACCTAATACTTTTACATATCGCGTGCCACGTGAATATGCTGCCAGTATCACTACTGGGCTTAGAGTAATAGTGCAATTTGGCAAAACCAAAGTAGTAACTGCTATTATTGCTCGCATTCATAATAAACCTCCAGAAAAATATCATGCCAAGTATATTTTAGAAGTATTAGACGACGCCCCTTTGGTAAATACTAAGCAAATAGAACTATTTTATTGGATAGCCGACTATTATATGTGCACTGTAGGAGAAGTGATGAACATCGCTTTGCCCTCGGGTTTAAAGATTTCTAGCTTGTCGAAAGTGCAGTTTAATCCGTCATTTGACACGCCTGAATTATTAACTGAACGTGAAGTAGAAATCATTGACGAACTCAAAAAACATCAATCCTTAAATTATGACGAACTCGCCCGTTTTGCTGAAGTCAAAAATGTTTATCATATCATCAAGTCTTTAATTCAGAAAAAAGCAATTATTGTTTTTGAAGAAGTACGTGAAAAATATTCCCCTAAAATTCTAAAAAAAATCAGGCTCAATGCCTTTTATGAAGATAGTAGCTATCTAACAGCGCTCATTGGTGAATTGGAAAAAACACCAAAGCAGTTGGATGTCATTCTGAATTATTTAAAATATGTTCCTGTACTACGTACTCCAGAACTAAATAAAAAGGGACTAGAGAAAAGCGCTTTGACCAAAGCCAATGTCTCGGAAAGCTCGCTGAGTACTCTTTTGAAAAATGGTATCCTTGAGCAATTTGAAGTAATTGTTAGTCGCTTCGAGGAAGACCTTGATTTTGTAGAAGCCCCTACTCCTATTTTGTCTTCAGCACAAGAAAGTGCCTTTACAGAAATCATGCAGAGTTTTCAGGAAAAAGACACTACCCTTTTGCATGGTATCACGGGTAGTGGCAAGACGGAAGTTTATATCAAACTGATAGAACAGGTATTAGAAAGTGGTTCGCAGGTATTGTATTTATTACCAGAAATTGCTTTGACTACCCAAATTGTGGTGCGACTCAGAAAAGTATTTGGCGATAAAATGGGCATTTATCATTCTCGTTTTTCAGATAATGAACGTGTTGAGGTATGGAAAGGAGTAGTATCTGGGAAGTTTCAATTTATCGTGGGTGTACGTTCAGCCGTATTTCTGCCTTTTGATAATTTAGGACTTATCATTGTAGATGAAGAACATGAGACATCCTATAAACAATTTGACCCTGCTCCTCGCTATCATGCCAGAGACGTGGCGGTGGTGATAGCTCACCGACAAAAAGCTAAAGTGCTGTTGGGTTCTGCTACGCCCTCTATCGAAAGTTTTTATAATGCTAAAATAGCGCGTTATGGTTTTGTAGAAATGAAAGAGCGTTTTGGTAATACTCAATTGCCAGACATTGAACTGATTGACATCAAAACTGCCCGTAAACAGAAGCTGACGAAAGGCGATTTTTCTAACATGATGTTGGATACGATGGGGTTAAATTTTGAAAAGAAACAACAAACCATATTATTTCAGAATCGTCGTGGATATTCGCCTTATATTCAGTGCGAAGATTGTGATACCATTGTGGCGTGTCCTAATTGTGATGTTAGCCTAACCTATCATTACAGTAATCAAGAATTACGTTGCCACTATTGTGGACACCGCGAACCAATGTCGAAGACTTGTCAGGCTTGTGGTTCTGCTAAATTGAAAACCAGAGGCTATGGCACAGAAAAGCTAGAGGAGGAATTACAATTATTTTTTCCAACTGCCAAAATTGCCCGCATGGATTTGGATACGACCCGTACAAAAACGGCATTCCAGACACTAATTAATGAAGTAGAAAGTGGAGAAGTAGATATATTGGTAGGCACACAAATGGTATCTAAAGGTCTTGACTTTGAAAAGGTTAGTCTTGTCTGTGTTTTTGATGCCGACAGAATGATTCATTTCCCCGACTTTCGTTCCTCTGAAAGAGCCTTCCAAATGTTAACACAAGTAGCAGGGCGAGCAGGACGAAGAGGAACGCAAGGAAAAGTATTGATTCAGACGAATAATCCAACACAAAAGATACTCAAACAAATCATCGAAAACGATTATGAAGGCTTATATCAAGATGAAATTAAAGAGCGGGAAGATTTTCAATATCCACCGTTTACGCGCATCATCAAGATTACATTAAAGCATATCGACCAACCTAACGCTGAAAAAGCAGCCAAAGCATTGGCTTTACAGCTAATCGAAAAACTAGGCACACAAAGAGTTTTAGGTCCCGAAAAGCCATTAGTTGAAAGAGTACGCAATCAGTATTTATTTGAGATTCTGATAAAATTAGAAAAGGCTATCAACCTAAAAGGAGCAAAAACCTTTATTGCTGAGCAAGTACAAAATATAGAATTGTCTAAAGATTTTAAGGGAGTGGGGATTGTGGTGGATGTGGATTGTGGGTAGGGATTGGCATCTTACCTCTGGTTCAAGCCTGTGGCTTAGGACTTTCCTTATTTCAGTTTATTTTATCTTAGTCCAAGTTATGTTTTGGTTAATACTTGAACTGGGGGAAATTTGATACTTTTACCATATAATAAATTTTTGAAAATGAATTGAATTTTGACTTGGTGATTCCGAGGAAAAATTATAAGTTGAAGGGAAAATTATCATATCATTTTACCAATACAAAAAGGATTACAAAGTTTTCGCATATTAGCTAGTTGTACACAATTTTAGAATAAAATCTAAAAAAAAGACGTTTGACTTATCATAATTTATAAATATGAATAATGTAAATACTCTTACTTGCTTTGTTATAATGCCTTTCTCGGTACGTAAACAAGACCTAGAAAAGTATTATTACGATAACGAACACTGGAATGAAGTTTATAATGGATTTATTACACCGGCAATCAGAGAAGCGAAGCTAAAAGTATTGCGCGATGATGACGATTATTCTTCAAGACTTGTAGGAATAGGCATTTGGTCAAAAATTGAAAAATCAGACATCATATTATGTGATATATCAGCCCACAATCCAAACGTTCATCTTGAGCTAGGTTGGGCTATGCGTGCAGATAAAAAAATTGTTTTTATAAAAGATGATTTGACTGAATTTAATTTTGATCTAAATCAATATTATACCTACGAGTACTCGCATCGCTTACAGCCAAGCGCATTAAAGGAAGCTATTACAAATTTGTCCAAAATTATTACCGCTACCCTTACTGATAACACGTCTAATTACTCTATAGTTAATAAGTTAACATTACAAACAAAAGCAAACGAGGCTTCTTTGAACGGCAATATTGAAGTTGGATTACTTCAAGAATTATTAAATGAAGTTCGTACAATGAAAAGATTATCCAACACAAGCAGTTACTCAGAAAATTCTTCAATATCTTTGAGTATACAAAGCAAATCAGAGTTACCAGAGAAGCTAATTGGGTCAACATGGAGAAAGAAAGAAGGACTCGAAGAAATCTATTTTACTGCGCAAGATCAATTTATGTATACAAGTGTTGGGACGCAAAAATGGATTCAAAATAATGTAATTTTTGATTCTGACTATAAAGTTATGAAACTTTACTGGAGGCATGATGATTTCGTTGCACGTTGCACGTTTGATTCCATATATAGTTCATTTTCTGAACAAGATGGTACAAAATGGTTTCTTGTAGCGATTGCACCATTTATTCATCCTTCTTTTCGAAATTAATAAATAAGATGCCTAATAGGAAAATATAACTGGCAATTTCATTAAAAGCTAGGTGCCAGATGTGAACTTTAGTATTTCAAATTCAAGTCCTTCGTAAATATCCTTCCATTAGCGTTAATGTTAGGACGACCTACAATAATAATTAGAAAGTGAATAAATATGATAGAATCACCAAGAGGTATGACAATAATGGAAGCTTATGAAGCTTACAGAAATAACAAATTATATATTAATAGACGTTACCAAAGAAAGCTTGTTTGGAGTCAACAAGAAAAAAAGGATTTGGTTGAATCCATTTTGCTTCAATATCCAATTCCGTTAGTTCTTCTTGCTTCTCAAAACGACAAGTATGAAATTATTGACGGTATGCAAAGGTTGAATGCAATATTTGGATTTATTGAAAACCACTTTCCTGTTTTTATTGGCAATTCGGACAAATATTTTAACATACCTGATTATACTTTTGCTCAATCTCAAGTGTCAAAAGGCATTATTTTTCCTAAAACAGATGTAGATTTTTTGACCCAAGAGCAAGTTTCTGCATTTATCCAATATCCATTTCCAGTTACAATTTTTAAGACTGGAAGCTCAGACGAAATAAACGAAACCTTTAGAAGAATAAACTCAACTGGTCGAAAGCTTTCACCACAAGAAGTTAGACAAGCTGGTAATGTTTCAAAATTTTCTTTACTTGTTAGAGAAATTGCATCTGAAATTCGAGGTGACGCTTCTAGAGAAATATTGCTACTTCAAGAAATGCCTGAAATAAGCATTGATTCAAAACTTTCAAAACATCAATATGGTATCAATGCAGAAGATACGTTTTGGTGTAGGCACGGAGTGTTGAATGTATCTGACCTCAAAGAAAGTGAAGACGAACAACTTATTGCCGATATAATTTTGTCTTGTGCATTAGGTGTTCCTTTTCCTTCAAGCAGAGTAGCTTTTGACAATTATTATGGTAGTGGGAATGATGATAAATCTAATGATATTGATGTTAAAATTAATGCGGTGGGTGAAAAAAACGTAAGAAGAGAAATACTTGTAGTTTTTTCAGAAATATTCAATTTGATTGACTTTCATTTTGAAAGTGAAAGACTAAAGACAATTTTAAATCCAAAAGCAGGTGGTAATCCAGTTAAAGAAGCTTTTTATACATTATATATGGCTTACTATGAATTGATGATTAAAGAAAACAAAGCAGCATTTGATTACAAAAAAATCAAAGCAAGTTTAAAAAATATCCATTCAAAACTTGTTAGGTCTAGGAATTACACAACTACAGACGATAGAAGAAATAACATAAATATTTGCAAAGGATTAATTCAAGACCATTTCAAAAAAACAGATTCAACATTTAGAAGCACAACTTCTTATGTTATTGACTTTCAAGCATACCTAATGAAATCAAAAACAGAAGCTGCTATTTATGATTTCAAACAAGGTTTTTATACGCTGAATCCCAGTATTCGTGAATTTGATGAAAATAGCTTTAACAAAATTCTTTGTAATATTTCAGCTTTAGCAAACCTAGGCAAAGACAAGGTTGGCTTTTTATTCATTGGTGTTACAGACAAAGAAACAGACACTATTCAAATTGAGAAATTGGACGACTTAACAAATGTCCCAAGATATCACGACTTTGGTGTTGTTGGGCTTGAAAGAGAAGCAAAAATAAAAGGAGTTAATCTCGACCAATATATAAGCTTTATTACAGGACGAATTAGTTCATCTAATCTTGACTCTTCTTTAAAAATAAGAATTACAAAAGACATTACACCAATAACTTACCACGCACATACAGTATTAATGATAACAGTTTCTTCGGGTACAGAGCCAGTGTATTTTGAAGAAAAATTATATCAACGTGATGGAGCTAGTTGTGTAGAAGTTATTGGATCAAAACAAAAGGAAATATTCAAATTATTCTAATAAAATAAGAAACTCTTGCTGGTCTAAGTCTTTTTCGACTTAAAACGACAAATAAAATTGCAGTCTCCGACTGCTAAGTATAAGACATATACTGATTAAAGCTTGGATTGTGGCTTTTCCTGATTTCAGTTTCAAACTGAAATCTTATCTTAGTCCAAGAGACGCTTTGCTTAACACTTGAACTAGTGGGGATTTCCTACAGAAATAAAGAATCCCTGAACCATTAGAAGCGAACCCAAAGATTCCTTTTCTATCTTCTAAAACAGAAGAGATATTTATTTTTTTGCTACGATATTAATATGGAATTCAATCGAATCCGACATAGTTTGGTTAGCTAAATTATCATAGAACTTTGCTGATTTATATCGGACATCCCATAGAGTTCTATCAATGACCAGCTTGCCATTCGCTCTGACAATTCCGTCCTTAACTTCCATTTTGGCTGGGAAAGTAACTGGGTGTGTGATACCTTTAATCGTTAGATTCCCTGTAACGTTTTTATTCTCATCATTTATTGATGCAACCTTGGTAATTACGATTGTAGCAAAGGGGAATTTTTTAACCTCAAAAAAATCAGGATCTTTTAAGTGATTAACAAGGTTATTATCACTCCCATGGTTTTTATCTTCAATTGTATTCATGTCGATTTCAACTGTACCACCCATAAGTTGACCGTTTTCAACCATCAATTCTCCTTTTGATATATATACGTACCCTGTTTGAGTGTTTAAACCATTTAGATTAGAACCTTTCCATGTCAAAACACTTTCCTTCGTATCTATCATGATGTATTTATCATTCCCAACATGCAAGGATACGGAGCTTGCCGATGCATTTTCGTTTTCCTCTTTTACAGTTCCACGGCAACCGAAGAACCAAGGTGCAATTATTAAAATTAAGTAAGTGATTGATATCTTGTTGTTCATACTATAGTAATTATATTGATTAATAATAATTGACAAATGATTTTAAAATCAGCAATACAGATTATTGCTGATACTCTTTCCTTCTAAAGTCGGTGATGGTCTTGCCGTCATAACGATACACTCCGTTCATAGAGCCAAACCATATACTGCCATCGTTAGCTTCCAAAATTCCACAAAGCATTTTATTTAACGACATTATCTCGGTTACAGCGGGGTTTTTATTGTACAGAGACTTTTGATCATAACGGGAAAGTGTCCAGTCCCCAACCCCATTAGGATTTACTGGACCAGTAGTCCAGATGTTTCCTTTTTTATCTTCGATGATGGCAGAAGCACTCCTTTTCGTTACCTTAGTAAAGCTATTGCCGTCATACCGCCAAAGACTATTAGAAATCACCAACGTATCGCCTTTTTTATCTTCGATTATCGACGCACCGAACCAAATATTACCTTTTCTATCTTCTATTATCGACCAAACATTGTAAAATGCCTTACCATCTTTATTTCTGAAAACAGTAAATGCTTTTCCATCATAAAAACAAGCATCGCCACCTGTGCCAAGCCATAATTTCCCAGTTCTGTCTTCAAGGATAGTATGAATGCCATTATTAGAAAGTCCATCTTTCGTTGTAAAATTTTGAAATGATTTCCCATCGTAACGGCTTGCTCCACCTCCGGTGCCGAACCAAATATTACCGGCTCTATCTTCATAAATAGATAAGACCCCATTATTGACAAGTCCCTCTCTAGTTGTAAAATGTTGAAAGGATTCCCGCTTGGGATTGTAATGATAAACACCTGAATCAGAAGTAGCGACCCAAAGGTTTCCATGTCGATCTTCCAGAACATTCCAGTATCTGCGCGAACCTATTTTACTTGCGAGATTAGTGAATGATTTTCCATCATATCGAAAAACACCAGCAAATGATGCAGCAATCAGAATAGTGCCATTTCGGTCTTGTTTTACATTACGAACCATTCTGTTAGGCCCGTAGGTAGTGACTGTGTCTTTGATGTCGTAATTGATATTATCTTTATGTGGTTCATTTTGCTTTTGTCCACAAGAGGCGTAAAAAACAGAGATTAACATCAAAGCGTATATGTGTATGTATTTCATAATTTATTTGTTTTAATATTGGTGACAGCGGCACGGTTCTAATAGCAGTCAATGCGGCTCCCTTATTTCATTTTTTAGTAAACACTAAGATTTTTTTTATTTTCATATCCCATCAAAATTGGTTCAGCGAATCTACTTGGATATTTTTCGGATTGAGAGATTTGGATTGTAAATAAAAATGTAAACTTTGTAAATAAAAAAATGACACTATGCTTGATAGCCGACATCTCCTGTCTTGGAAAGGCAAGTACCTCTTTGGATTGATACTGCTTTTGTTTACTTCTGCAATCTGCCTTGCTTTCAATATGACTGATAGTGACGACTTTGCTATCGCAAGAAGGGAAATTTTGCTCCGCAGAATCGGACATGAACTACTTTTACAGTCGGGCGACAGTACGTCAAGGGTGCTTCCGATAAAAAAGATTGCAGAAAATGAATATCAAATCAGCTTTGAAAATGATCTAACTTTCCAAACGGACTCCTTGGTAAATACTACCCAGCGTTTGTTAGCTAAAGACCCGCTCGCAGATGATTATGTTGTCAAAGTTCTGAACAGTAGTAACTCCAGTGTAGCCTATGGATATGCTATATCCAAAAATAAAAAAGATGACATTGTAGCTTGTAGAGGAAGAAAGCAACCCAGAGCAAGTTACATGATCAACATTAAATTTAAATCGTCGAGCATAAATACAGTTAAGAATGAATTTCTGCTAGGCGGTTTGCCCTTTTTAGCACTTGTTGGTTTTATTTTTTTGAAATCTGCTAAGCCTCGGAGAACATTTCCTGACGGTCAGAATACTGACATGTTAACTTTAGGTTCGGTGTTGTTCGATGCTAAGAATCGTAAGCTTATGATAAATGGAAAGACAATAGACCTTACCGGAACAGAAACCCGTGTATTGCTCATTTTTGCATTGTCTCCCAACGAGACTATAGAGAGAAGCCGACTGCAAAAAGAGATATGGGAAGATGAAGGTGTTATTGTGGGGCGTAGTCTGGATATGTTTATATCAAAACTTAGAAAAAAATTGGAATTTGACCCAGAGGTTAAAATTCTTAATATCCGTGGCAAAGGATATAAGCTTAACATCAGCTCTTAGGATGTGTTGGGGGAATTTTAGACTTACTAGCTATTAATGGAAGTGATTTAGGAGTAGGAATAGTAGGGTTAGTCGCAAAATTGCTACTAATACAACGTGAAGAAGACTTTTTCGTACTGGATACATTTATATCTATAAAAGTAATTTAGGAATACCTTTTCCGTGGTCTTTAACAGACAGACCACGGAAAAGGATGACTTTATTATTCACAAAAAGACCAACTATTTAATGTTTTTCTTATTAAGAAAATAATAATAACCACGTATAGACACTACTCCAACCAAAAAAAGAATAACATATACCCAACTCAGTTGATTTAGGATTGTATCGGCTTTAGAATTATTAAAATACAGTCCCAAAGAAATTCTTAAAAATACACAAATAGCAAACCCCCAAAGTAAATACTTCATATAGACCTTCATAATAATTATATAGTTTAAGTATTTTTAATACTGAGTGAATATTTCTCTCATCCGTGTTCTGTGTGCTACAGCCTATAGAAGAGAAGTAGCCAAAAGTACGAATTGGTTTATTTATATTTATTCTTTACTTTTAAGAAAAACCGTAAATGTGTATATATTTACAAGTTAACTATTATTGTATTAAGACCAAATCATAAAAATAAAAACACTGATATAATAAAAAATGATGGACAAAGTATTTACTATCAAAGGCCACAAAATTTCTGCTTTGATAATTGACGAAGATTCTCTAAAATTTTCAAGTCAAAATCACGACACCTACTCTACATTTCAAGAAGCTTGGAATAAAGCACTTTCTTTTGCAACAAAAGTTGAAATCAAATATGATGCTATAAAATCAATTAAAAAAGAAGAGAATGAAGATGATATCTTGATAAAGTATAAGACTTTAGGTGGAATTCCTATAGATTGTGAATTCAGCTTTATAAACAAAGAAGATTACGATGTTTTCTTTAGCTATTTTATAAAAAACCAATATTATCAGAAAACAAATGAAGCTTTAACGCCTTTTCGTGCTATCAGGAATTATTTAATAGGACTTGTAGCAACAATAGCTTATACAATTTTTTCATATTATGAAGCAATCGCAATAGAAAATGGAACAATAGAAGAAGCTAACTCTAATAAGGCAAAAGTTTTTAACTATGTTGTTGGGCTTCTTGGCGACAAGGGAGTAATCGCTGTTGGATTGAGTATGGCTATATTTTTTATTTACAAGATTTGGACACGATACAAAAACCCACCCAATCAAATCTGTCTTGTTCCACCAAATATATAAATAGCCCACGGAGAAAGAAAACAATAAAACATCTTTCTTAAAACATAATGCAAACCACAGAAACAACCTATTTATTTAGACCTGTCAATCAAGCTGAATTAGATAAAATCGCTAGTTCCGACTGGACAAAGTTTCCCCCTAGACTACCCGAGCAACCCATTTTTTACCCTGTAATGAATGAAGAATACGCTATTCAGATTGCAAGAGAATGGAATGTACCTGCTTATGGTGTTGGTTACGTGACAAAATTTGCTGTAAATACCAATTATCTTAAAAAGTTTAAAGTAGAAAATGTGGGTGCTGAAATCCACAATGAACTTTGGGTAGATGCTGATGAGCTAGAAGAGTTTAACAACAACATCGTTGGAAAAATTGAAGTGACAAAGGAGTTTAGATGAAAATTAGTAGTATCAAAAGAGAAATATATGACGACAAATAAAATTGCAGTCTTCGACTGCAAAGATATAACGCATTTGTGACTCAAATTTGGATTATGACTTTTTCTGATTTTAGTTTCAAAATGAAAATCAGAAAAAGTCCAATTGGGGAAGGTTATTTATCAAAATAGGTGTAGCAATCTACTATAAAAATATTATTGTAATACTAGTCAATTTTAAGTTTCTTATTTACAACGCTCTAGCTTCTCTAATAACTACCCGTTGCCTTGCTTGTAGTTGCAGCCGACATAGAAGGGCTATCGGTCACGTTTGTTGTCAGCGTGAATGACTTTGCCCCTGTTTTGATAAGCGTTCCATTAATGCTGGCAGATAACGCTCCTGCTTCTTTTACTGCTAATACGTAAATATCACCACAAGAGGTACTGGTACTCCAGCCATTAGTAATCGTAAAGCTACCCGAACTACTAGTGGGCATGTTGTAAACAATGAAGTTGTTAACCTTATTCGTCGATACAATCATTACATCAGTCGAGCCTGAACAAAATGAGGAAGCATTAGCATAACAACCTCCAGAATATTTAGTGCTACCAAAACTAAATTCACCACTAGCAGGGGTTGCATCTTCTTTCTTACAACCACCCACAATTAAGCAGACTATTGCTATTACAATGAGAGATTTTAGTAATGATGTTTTCATTGTATCAGTCCTAAGAACTTTATTTTATAATACTAAACGTCAATCCTCCAATAATGCCCGGGTCTCCCTTTCCTACTTGAACTTCAGCAAAAGCTCCAAAACCCTTCGTAAAATTTAAGCGACCGCCAACACGACCAAATCCACCAAAATCTCCAGAGGTAACCATCTCGTCTAAAGCATCAGAACTTACCGCAGTATAAGTATACGCAACAGCTGCACCAATATACAAAGCACCTTTGGTTTTATCTAGTTTCAATGCCTGATTCAAGTAATATGCTCCTCCAACCAATGCTCCAATTGAAACAACTTTACTGCTGAAAGTACCAATTACTGTTTCCACTTTTGAGTTATCATACATCAATGTTACACCTGTCGTAAGAGCAATGTTAGGTGCAACAAATATGTCGGTCATTGTTACAATGGTAGGAATGGTAGTTTTACCGATATTATTCAGTGCTACCCCAACATAAGTTATTCTATCAGGAAAGGTAGCGTATCCTTTCGGTTTATTTTTTTCTTTAGGCATAAAAGTATATGGGGAATCATTTACAGACTCGGTATTACTAACGTTATTCACCGTGGTAGGTACCTTAGTACTTTCAGTACTGCTATTAGTAATAAACTCTCTTTTACCATTTTGATAATTTATCATGAACACCTGCGATTTGGCGATATTATATATTGGTCCCGTCAGGTTATCCCAATCATGATATTTAATAAAATCACTCGTTATTTCAACAACCTTCGCCTTAAGTTCAGATTTATCATTCTTGATGATAATATCTTGTGCGAATAGAAATGAGGGAGAAATAGCGAATAAGAGCATTAAAAATAATTTGTTCTTACGCAATTTTAACTCCGATAATTGACAACCTGAATGTAGGAAGAAGTGTTTCATAGAATAAAGCAGCTATTGTTATTAGTAAAGTAAATGGCTTAATATAACAAACTTAAAAAATTAGAAAGTGCAAGACAATACCTAGCACTAGGTATTTTTTGACTGCCTTCTTCAATATTCAAAGATGATTTTTATTAGTTCGATGCAGTGCTAAGCCAAATAATATTTTGTTCTCCCTTCTGATATGGCTTAAAACAATAAAAGTACTTCCAGAAGAAGTTAATAGGTTATTAAACCTAACGTCCCGTAAAAGTGCCAATAATTAGCGCGCTATTAAGCTCAATAAATGGTCGCTATTTTATTAGTGAATTAAACCCAACCTTCCTGTAATGCTTTACACACCAATTCGATGGGCGTTGTAACATCAGCTTTTCTCAAGATATTTTTGCGATGTACGTTTACAGTATGATGGCTTATAAAAAGCTCACTGGCAATTTCTTTACTGCTTTTATTCTCTACAATCATTTTTAAAATCACACGTTCTCTTCGCGTAAAAAGGTCATGAGATAAGGTAAGCGTGTTCGTTTCAGTGATGTTGTAATATGATGGTTCACCGTCAAGTCCTATGATGGAAAATGAAGGTATGCCGTCCTGTTTTATGTGTGAAATGTCTGTGTCTACATCCAAAGTACGGTAGTAATTGGTTTCGTCAAAATCTATTTGTACTGCTTGGTGTAGTATTCGTACATAACGGTTATCCTTTGTACGCATCCTTAAATCGTATTGCATTTTATATTTTGGAATTTTCTCAAACGGTAAGGTCTTAAAAAATTCTGTAATCCGCTGCTCAAATTGTATAAAGTAAGGTTTGTCGTCTGGATGTATTATTTCCAAGAACAAATGAATATCCATTTCTTCGGGCATATAGCCCAATAGATTGGTAACTCCAGTGCTTACATAGTCAAAATCTGCCTGAAAAATATTGAATACATAATAATAATAAGTACCTGGCTGAAAGAGATTAAGGAGTTGCTTGTGTAACTCTAGCTGTAATTTTAATTCAAGAGGGTATTCGGGGGCATCTTTTACTACTGTACCCCATATTTTTTTGGCTCGGACGTAAAGTTGTGAATGCTGGTTTGACATAATAAAATAAAAATAAATAGCGATTACTAAATTAAACTTTTCAAGAAACAAAGCAATGCTATGAACCAAATATTTTTTGGTTTACAACATCTATTTTTCTAAAGAATTCCCTTACATTGCTAAGCCCAAAATGTCAGCAGAGTTCCTAAACGACTTTGTAGCTATCAAAATTTATACATTCAATACAGCATCTTTGTAATACTTCCCTTTATATTCCAATGGAGACATACCTGTAATTTTCCGAAAGACTTCCCGAAATGCTTTTACATCTGAGTAGCCAACTTCATACATTACTTCATTGATTGTCTTACGGTTGGTTTCAAATGATTTTTTTGCGGTTTCAATTTTCACTCTTTGCGAATATTCAATAGGGGTATTACCTGTTGCTTTAATAAACCTTCGATCAAAATTTCTTCTACTAACATTATACTTGGTAGATAAATCTTCAATAGTGATTTTTTCGGCGATATTCTTTTCAATGTATTCCTGTGCTTGAAGAACCACTTCGTCATCATGTTTTTTTTGCCCTGTAAAAATAGCAAATTCAGACTGCGTATTTCTGTCCATTTCTATCTGAAACACTTTTGAACAATAAATAGCCGTTTGCCTGTCGTAATATTTTTCAATCAGGTATAGCATTAAATTAAGAAATGAATACGCTCCGCCATTGGTATAAATGCCGTTCTCGTCGGTAATTAATTTATCAATTTGCAAACTAACTTTTGGAAACATCATTCTAAAGTTTTCAGTAACCGACCAATGTGTAGAACAACTTCTCCCATTAAGCATTCCTGATGCTGCAAGCATAAACGCTCCAGTACAAATAGTGGCAATTTCCGCTCCGTTTTTATATTGTTTTTCTAGCCACTCTATCAACAACTCGTTGTCTTTCAACGCAAGTTTATAATTATGATTTAAGGAAGGTATAATGATAAGGTTTGTTTTTTCAATAGCCGAAATATTCAGATGTGGTTTTACCGTAAATAATCCGCCATTAAACTCTACTTTTTCAGCAATTCCAGCTAGTTGAATGATAAACAATTCTTTCTTGAGGTTTTCTTTCCAATAGTTATTTGCCTTATTAAATATTTCATACGCACCAGAAATACTACTAAGGTTATTTTCGCCATTAGGAACGATAATAGTGAGATGTTTCATTGCTTTTTTGAGTAAAAGTAATAATTTCAATTGTCCAAATCAACCCATTATAAAGTCTATTTAACACCTCCTTAAAGTAAATATTAGACAATATATTTGTATTATCTCAATATTAAAGAAAGAAACATGAAAGCATCTAATTTTACAACAACTATCTTAGTTGATAATACAGCGGAAGAAGTTTACAAAGCCATTAACAATGTTCGTGGTTGGTGGAGTGAAGAGATTAAAGGCACTACAGACAAACTTTACAGCGAATGGAACTATCATTATCAAGATGTACATCGTTGCAAGATGCTAACGATAGAACTTATTCCCAACAAAAAAGTAATTTGGCAAGTACTGGACAACTATTTTAGTTTCACCCAAAACAAAGACGAATGGAAAGGCAATACATTGGTTTTTGAAATAACCGAAAAAGATGGAAAAACACAATTACAATTCACTCAAGTAGGCTTAGTACCCGATTATGAGTGTTATGATATTTGTGAAAATGCTTGGAACACTTATATCCAAAAAAGTTTGTATAGCCTTATTACAACAGGTACTGGACAGCCTAACAGCAAAGAAAATCCACAAACTGAAGACGAAAAGAAAATGGCGACTTCAAACTATACCACTACCTTTTTTGTAAATCAAACTCCAGAGGAAGTATTTAGTGCGATCAATAATGTTCGTGGCTGGTGGCAAGGAGAAATTGAAGGTAGCACCAATCAACTGGATGATGAGTTTGATTATCGGATGAAAGAACATCATTTTTCAAAACAGAAAATAGTAGCATTTATTCCCAACGAAAAAATTGTTTGGCTAGTAACCGATAGCAAATTGAATTCTTTTACCGACAAATCAGAATGGACAGGTACCAAAATAATTATTGAGATTAATGAAATAAACAACAAAACACAAGTACGTTTTACACACGTTGGTTTAGTACCAACAATCGAGTGTTATGGTGCTTGTTCAGTGGCTTGGGAACAGCTAATTCAAGCAAGTTTATTCAGCTTGATAACTACAGGAAAAGGGACAAACGTTTTTGGATAATAAAGGCTATCTTGTTTAGAAAAGCACTTTTCGTTGATATAGGTATAAAAAGAGTAATGTTTGAGAAAGGTACTACATTGTATTTATCTCCAATGTTGAAGCACCTTCTGTCAATTTTTGTTTGGCAAACGCAAATTCCATTTCAATCCATTCAAACTCAAGCTTTCCATCTTTTTCATCAAAAGAATAATTAGCTTCTACTTCAAAAAAAGTAGGCGTATGAATTAATTCAATTTTATCTGAAACTTTTGTTATCGCTCCCATATCATATTTCAATTAGCTGTATAAAATTAATATCAATTTTGATTACCCTAAATTTAGCATTATATAGATATAATAAAGTGTTGAGGTTAGTAGAACAGAAATAATATTTCATAGATGAATACATACTTTTGAGATGAAATCTAGATAAATTCCCTTATTTTTATAAGAATCAAATTTCATCAAAATCCCTCATCATGAACAAACTATACATTGCCTTTATTGCCTTACTTTTTTCTATTCATTCCCTTTTTGCACAGGATATTCCTAAAATTTTAGCGTTAAAAGATAGAGCCGTTTTGCAAGACCAATTGTTGGAAGAACGTTTTAAAACCTTGTTGCCTTCATTAATGCGAAAACAAGGTATTGATATGTGGTTAATCATTGCTCGTGAATATAATGAAGACCCTATTATTAAAACGATGTTGCCATCTACTTGGCTGAATGCTCGCCGAAGAACGATTTTGTTAATTTACGATAAAGGTGAAAAAGAAGGCTTGGAATGTTTGGCTGTTGCTCGCTATAATGTAGGGACAATTTTTAAATCTGCTTGGAAACCCGATGAAGAACCTAATCAATGGAAACGTCTTTCTGCATTGATTGAAGAGCGAAATCCTAAGAAAATTGCGATTGATGTTTCAGAGCAATATGCACATTCTGATGGTTTATCACACTCTGAACATGAGGGTTTGGTACAAAGTCTATCCAAGAAAAGTCAAGAGAAACTAATCTCTAGTGAAAAATTGGCTGTTGGCTGGTTAGAAAGTAGAACGCCTCGTGAGATAGCACTTTACGAAACCCTCGACCGTATTACACATCAAATTATTGCAGAGGCATTCTCTGAGAAAGTAATTGTTCCGGGTGTAACTACTACTGAAGATGTAGTTTGGTATCTCCGTGAAAGAGTAGCCGAATTAAAACTAGATACTTGGTTTCATCCAACGGTGGATGTTCAGCGACCCGACCCTGACAAAACTAATTGGCCTTACGACCGTCGCCCAGCAGAGGATGTAATACTGCCAGGTGATTTATTGCATTGTGATTTTGGCATAACTTATCTTCGGTTGAATACTGATGTTCAAGAATTAGCTTATGTATTACGTCCTGAAGAGGTAGAACTTCCAGAATATTTAAGAAAGGCTTTGGTAGCGGGAAATCATTTACAGGATATCATGACGGGCTTCTTTAAAGTGGGCATGACAGGCAATCAAATTTTAGCATTATCCCTCCGCAAAGCAGAACAAGATGGTCTGGTGGCTCAAATATATTCTCATCCAGTAGGCTATCACGGTCATGCAGCAGGCACAACCATTGGTATGTGGGATATGCAAGGGGGCGTGCCGGGTAATGGTGAATATCCTTTGAATGAAAACACAGCTTATGCTATAGAGTTAAATGCGAAAGTGAAAATTCCAGAATGGGGAAATAAAGAAGTAAGAGTAATGCTAGAGGAACAAGGGATTTTTATCAATGGAAAGGTACATTACATCGACGGACGACAAAAGCAGATTCTGACAATTCCTCGAAGAGATAAAATTCAACACTTAGGACAATAGATTATTTAGTGATTTAGTGAGTTGTGATTGAGTGATTATTTTTAATTGTTAGTTAGCGAGTTGCGAGTTAGTGATTGTGTGAATGGTGAGTTAGTGAGTTGTGATTTAGTGATTATTTTCAATTGTTAGTTAGTGAGTTTCGAGTTAGTGATTATTTTCTATTGATTAGTTAGGACGTTAGTAATTGCTCTTAAAAATAGATAGCTAAGCTTTAACCGAAAGCTGACATCCGACATCTGAAAGCCAAAGTCCGAAAGCTGACATCCGACATCTGAAAGCTAAAAGCCGAAGTCCAAAAGCAAAAAAAGCCTACAGCTTACGGCCTAAAGCATATAGCAGCATAAAAACCAAAACTGTCTGATTACCGACATCTACCATTTCCACAATATGCGTAAGTTTGTGATATGAATAAAATACAATTACCCCTTTGGCTCATTAAACTTACGAATTTTGAATATTGGACATGGTGGATGTTTTATATTCCACTACTCCCTTATTGGCTTTATCAAGCTACTCGTACTCGCTCACTTACTTTTTTTACCAATGCCGACCCTTGTATTGACTATGGGGGTTTCTTTGGTGAAAGCAAAATTGAGATTCTTAACCAAATTCCTGCGAAATTTCTGCCAACTTATTTCTTTGTATCAAAAGGGACTCCATTAACCAGTATCCAACAACAATTGATAGCGAATCAGCTTGAGTTTCCCATCATTTGCAAGCCAAATGTAGGAGAAAGAGGCTCGCAAGTGGAAAAAATTGCTGATGTTATATCACTTGAAAAATACCTGCAATCTGTTCAAGAAGATTTCATTATTCAAGAATTTATCACTTTTGATATTGAATTAGGAGTGCTCTATTATCGTTATCCCAACCAACCTAAAGGTCAAGTAAGCTCTATTACCCGAAAAGAATTTCTTTCAGTAACAGGAGATGGTAAATCTAGCATTGAAGAATTGATGCAAGCAAATACACGTGCCAGATTTCAATTAGAAAATATGCGTATACGTTTGGGCGAAAAAATAAAAGAGGTAATTCCAGCAGGACAAAAGCGTTTATTAGAACCAATTGGTAATCATTGTAGGGGTACTAAATTCTTAGATAACAACTTCTTGGTTAATGAAAAAATCAACAAAGTTTTTGATAAAATCGCCTTACCTATTGATGGTTTTCATTATGGTCGTTTTGATATGAAAGTAAAATCCATTGAAGACTTATACGAAGGTAAAAATATCAAAATTATGGAGTTAAATGGTGTCAGTTCAGAACCTGGACATATCTATGACCCCAGTAATACAGTTTGGAATGCCTACCGTGATTTAGCCAAGCACTGGAAAATTATCGCAGATATTTCTATTCAACAGCAAGCTAATGGAATTATGCCTGTTCCAACTAAAATTATTTGGCAAGTAGCTCGCAAGCATTTTGGATGAATAGGTATTTATATTATATCACTTTTAATAAAATTTAAAGCCTCAATCCCCACCTCCTCCGCAACCACTACAGCCAGAAGCTGCGCATCCAGAACAACCACTACTACAACCACTATCGCTACTATGCCCATGATGGCTATCAAAACTAGATGAAGTAGAACAACCACTTCCAATATCATTATCTTTTTGTGGAGGTTCCTTTTTATCCCAATTTTTATTAGTTATAGCTTTTATAACAACGTCAAGTAAGCCTACAATAATTACAATGCCTGTAATTATTAGCATAAAAATACTACCTGATGCTTGAACAAATAAACCTAAAATACAAAATGTAATGACTAATACTGTTATTCGAATGATTGGAAGTGTAGGTTTCTCTATAATCCAAAACTTTTTCAGGTTAACTCTTTGGAAATCGACATCTGAAAATCGGGTATGATTATCCTGCCAAATATCTTCTGGTGGTATTGCCCCAAATATTTCAAAATACAATTGATGGGAATGCGTATAAAAATCATTGAATTTCAAAGCTTCTTTCTCACCTCCTTTTGTAGGATTATGATGAATTTCCTTCTCTAGGGTATTTCTACAAAAATCAACCCAATAAGATTTAGTGAATGTAAGATGCAAATGCCAGACTTGGTCAACAGAATCTGAAGGCGTTACGCCTGTATCAGTAATACAACACAGAAAGATAAACTTTTTATACTCTTCAATCACACGAAGTGAATAAGTTTTTGTCCAACCATTTTCACGGGCAACACGATCAGAGAACTTAAATACAACGGAGTTATCATCAAGTGAGAAATTTCTGATTTTTTGCCATAATTCAGCTTGTTGTGTCGTCATTTTGTAGAAGGTTTATTTCAGTTTAATTAACATAGGTAATTGTTCTTTTAACAGTTTGATATTTTTTTCTTTTCTGGCCTTCTAAAACAAATTCTTTCTTTTTTACCCAATTATTCCTTTTGTCATAATCATATTCTATTTCAAATTGTACTACTTCTTTTGAATTGTAACTTAGTTTTTGCTTATACGCTGTCTTATCTCCTTTTTCATTCAGTATAATATCCTGCATATTTTTCAAAAAATTTATTGAATAGATACCATTATTGAATAAAACGCCTTTATCATTATAGATACTTATATTGACTTCATTATTTTCAAAGTCATAAACAGCTTTTTCTATACCAATGATTGTTTCATTAGCATTCACATTTTTAAGAGAAACAGGAAGTTTTTTTTCATTATTTACTACTAAACAATAGCTTTTTAATTCATCATTACCATCGTAAATCAGTATTTTTATCAAACCCGTGTCATTATAAACATATTTGTTTTTATGGCTCATATATCCAAGTTTTGTCCAAAACTCAAAGAAAATTGTATCTAACTTATCATCATTATAAAAGTATGACTGTTTTATATTAAGAAGGTTAGTTGTAACATCGTAGTTTTCCCTAACCTGTAATATTCCTTTAAGATAAATATATTTGTCTTTTGAGTACCAGCCACCAGCATTTGAATCCTCAATCTTAGTTTCTGATATTTCAGCGATTAAAGTATCAACTTTATTTCTTTCTGTGTACAAAATAGAGGTTATACTTTGAGAAAATAATGCAGTTGATAAACTGAGTAAGATTAATAGTAGAAGGTATCTCATAATACGTAATATAAAAGTTTATTATAGTAGTTATAAATAATTGAGTTTATGTGATTTTTCGGAAGTAATAAAACTATTCTTTATTCCAGATTTTAATTTATTAAATGAATTTGACAATTCAATATGAAGACCTATAAAATTTAATTTTCAATCATCCCAAAACAACTATTTCCCTTTTCTAAACGCCTACATTCTATTAATCTTCAATATTTATATTAGCCCAATTAAACAGATATTTTGTTTTACCTTTGTGGCATGGAAACCAATCAGACAACACAACAAATTCTTCAAAACTTGGGGATTGAAGCTTTGAATCCGATGCAAGAAGCGGCTCAAAAAGCTATCCTTGAAGACAGTAATGTACTTTTAATATCACCTACAGGTTCTGGAAAAACCATTGGTTTTTTGATGCCTATTTTGCAATTATTAAAGCCTGATGTTCCTTCTGTACAGTGTTTAATCCTTACTCCATCGCGTGAATTAGCTTTACAAATCGAACAGGTTTGGAAGAAAATGTCAACGGGCTATAAAGTAAATGTTTGCTATGGCGGACATGATGTTGGTACTGAAATTAAAAATTTAAGTAATCCGCCAGCAGTATTAATCGGTACTCCTGGGCGAATTGCCGACCATATAACACGTAGGTCTTTTAACTTAGACTGTATCAAAACGTTAGTATTAGATGAATTTGATAAATCGTTAGACCTTGGCTTTCATGAGCAAATGTCTTTTATCATTGGTGGTTTACGAAAACTCAATAAAAGAGTATTGGTATCGGCTACTAAAGGCATCAAAATTCCTGAGTTTACAGGTGTTTCTTCTCCTACTTTATTGAATTTTATCCCAGAGGATAAAGTAGCCGAGGGCTTAGTAATGAAAGTGGTTATTTCAGAACAAAAAGATAAAATTGATGCATTATTCAATCTGCTTTGCTCAATTAATTCTGAATCTGCCTTGATTTTTTTAAATCATCGGGATGCCGCTGAACGTACTTGTGAGCTACTACAAGATATGGGTATCTATGCGACTTTTTATCATGGCGGGATGGACCAAGACGACCGTGAGCGTGCTTTGATTCAATTTAGAAATGGTAGTGTTCGTTATTTAGTTACGACCGACTTAGCGGCTAGAGGCTTGGATATTCCTGAGATGAAACACGTAATTCATTATCATCTGCCCTTACAGGCTCATGAGTTTATTCATAGAAACGGAAGAACGGCACGTATGAATGCGGAAGGTACGGCCTATTTAATTTTCTCTCGTAATGAACATCGTCCGAGCTATGTAGATGATTCTTTAGAGGAATTAGAAGTACCAGAAAATAACCCTCTACCCCAAGCTCCTGAGTTTCTCACAATTTATATTAGTGGAGGCAAGAAGAACAAACTAAACAAGGTTGACATCGTCGGGTTTTTCTCTCAAAAAGGCAAATTAGAAAAAGGTGATTTAGGGCTCATCGAAGTAAAAGATTTTACTTCTTTTGCTGCCGTGAAAAAAGAAAAAGTAAAAGAATTACTACAAACCATTCGTGATGAAAAGATGAAAGGTAAGAAGTATAAAATTGAAGTGGCTAGATAATATTGATGGATTTATAGACTTTAGGATCGTAGGACTTTAAGAAAAAATTTCCTGTCTCAGTTAATCTTTATAATCAAATATTTTGAAATCAGTGACTTGTGCTTTTAGTCTTAAAGTCCCTAAGTCTTTTAGTCATTTTTCAAAAACTATTCAACATTGAACACGCAAAAAGTTTTTTTAATAACCCCTCCTTTTACGCAACTGAATACCCCGTATCCAGCTACTGCGTATATAAAAGGTTTTTTGAATACTAAACATATTATTTCTAATCAAGCTGATTTAGGAATTGAAGTAATATTAAGCCTTTTTTCTAAAGAAGGGTTATTGAATCTGTTTGCCCAAATTGAAAGTCAAGCACTACCATTATCAGACAATGCTCAACGTATTATAGCCCTTAAAGACCACTATATTCATACAATTGATGCTGTTATCCTTTTTTTACAAGGAAAGAATCCTACTTTATCTCATTTAATTTGCCAAGAAGATTTTTTGCCCGAAGCCAGTCGCTTTGCTCAATTAGAAGAACTAGATTGGGCTTTTGGAACGATGGGAACACAAGATAAAGCCAAGCATTTTGCTACACTTTACCTTGAAGATATTTCTGATATTATTGTTGAATGCGTTGATACACATTTTGGCTTTAGCCGTTATGCCGAACGGTTAGGTCGCTCGGCCAACAGTTTTGATGAACTGTATGAAGCATTATCGCAAGAGTACACCTATATAGATGAATTACTCATCAAGATTTTGGCGACTAGAATGGTTGATTTCAATCCTAACTTGGTAGCAATTACAGTCCCTTTTCCGGGTAATTTATACAGTGCTTTTCGTTGTGGGCAATGGATTAAGAAACATTTTCCCTCTGTAAAAATTGCCATGGGTGGAGGTTTCCCGAATACAGAATTACGTTCGCTTTCTGATAAAAGGGTATTTGAGTTTTTTGATTTTATTACCTTAGACGACGGTGAAGCCCCTTTGGATAATTTAATAGAACACTTAGAAGGCAAGCGAAAACAAGAAGATTTAAAAAGGACTTTTACTTTAGTAGATGGTGAAGTAAAATACATTAATAATAGCCATACGCATGATTACAAACAGTCGGCTGTGGGTACGCCAGACTATGCTGATTTACCTTTAGATAAATATATTTCTGTCATAGAAATTGTAAATCCTATGCACCGAATGTGGAGTGATGGCAGATGGAATAAACTTACGATGGCGCATGGTTGCTATTGGGGTAAATGTACTTTCTGCGATATTTCGCTAGATTATATCAAACTTTATGAACCCATCTCTGCCAAAATACTCTGTGATAGAATGGAGGAGATGATGGCTCAGACTGGGCAGAATGGCTTTCATTTTGTCGATGAAGCCGCCCCTCCTGCCCTAATGCGTTCTTTGGCTTTAGAGATTATCAGGCGAAAACTAACCGTTACTTGGTGGACAAATATACGTTTTGAAAAAAGTTTTACAGCCGATTTATGTCTATTGTTAAAAGCATCTGGTTGTATAGCCGTTTCAGGTGGTTTAGAAGTAGCCTCTGATAGATTACTAGCATTGATTCAAAAGGGTGTGACAGTAGCCCAAGTTGCCAGAGTAACCCGTAACTTTACTGAAGCAGGCATTATGGTGCATTCATATTTGATGTACGGATTCCCTACTCAGACGGCACAAGAAACCATTGACTCGCTAGAAATGGTACGCCAGATGTTTGAATTGGGCATTTTACAATCTGGCTTTTGGCATCAATTCGCGATGACGGCTCATAGCCCTGTCGGAATGTATCCAGAACAATTCAAGGTTCAGAAAGAGAGTGCTAAAATTGGTAGTTTTGCCAATAACGATATTTTTCATATTGACCCTACTGGTACAGACCACAGCCTATTTAGCGAAGGATTGAAAAAATCTCTGTTCAATTTTATGCATGGTATTGGTTTTGACTTAAACCTTAGTCAGTGGTTTGATTTTAAAATACCTAAAACAAAAATCCCCAAAAATTATATTGAGCAAGCCGTCAATCAAGAGGAGGATGTTTCTTTAAAACCTAGTAGTAAAATTGTTTGGTTAAGCACAAAACCAACGGTCAAGTATATTACCAAAAATCAAAAAGGTAGGCTCTTGAATCTAGCTAGTCTGTCTTTTCATGATAAAAAGGAAAGCTTTAATATTGCTGTGGAACAAAAGCAAGGTGAATGGCTGGTTGAAATACTTCAATTGATTTCAGCATCAAGTTCAAAAGTTTATACGTTTCAAGAAGTAAAAACACATTACGAAACGTATGGACTAGAAGATTTTGAATTGTTTTGGTTCAATAAGCCTGTCAATAATCTCCAAAATTTTGGATTATTAACTTTATAATCGTTTTCTTAAAACACTGAATACTTTTCAAAACATTGAAGGTTTTTAATTTCTTAATAAACTCCAATATTTACATTTCGTTGGCGGCAGTAGCACTAACGGTAGAAACTCAATTGCAATTGGGGATGGCTCCCCAGTGGCACCCTTATTTGTTCATTATCTTTTTTGCTACTTTGTTTGATTACAATTTACACCGTCTTGTTACTTTACTGACCAATAAAGAGGCTTTAAATGATGATAAACACAAATGGCTGAAAGAATATTTAAACCTCTTTTATGCCTTAGTAGTGTTTTCTGTAATAGGATTCTTAATTGCAGTATTACTTGCTAAAAAAGAGGTTTTAATCACCTTAGCTCCTTTTGCTTTAATTACTTTTTTTTATTCATTACCGATATTCAAAAATCAAAAATACCTTTTCCGATTAAGGGAAATACCTTTCCTGAAAATATTTCTTATCTCAATAGTCTGGTCAGCGACTACTATATTATTACCCATTATTCAATCAGGAAGACATTTTGATTCACAGCACGTTAGCATCATGCTCACCGAGCGGTTTTTGTTTGTTTTTGCCATCACTATTCCCTTTGACATTAGAGATATGCATGCCGATATTCAGTCGGGATTAACTACTATTCCGAATTTTATCGGTAGCAAAAAATCATTAGGAATAGCCAATTTCTTAATGATTTCTTTCTTGTTGATTAGTTGTTTTCATTACTCAAATGCTCCTTTTCAGTTTATCCTTCCTGCCTTTATCATCTCTGGAATCAGCACTATCTTTTTTTTAAATATTAAATCTATCCAAAATCTTACTTTTTATCATTACGGTATTTTAGATGGAACCATACTTTTGCAAGGTATTTTAGTTTGGCTCGCTCACACAATCCTTGTTTAAAACAAAACATGAGTCATCCCGAATTTTTCCTAAAATTGTGCGTTTTGGAGACAAATTGAGAGGTTTTCTACTTAATTATTGTCTAGTCCTTACTTTTCTTTCCTTGATGAAAGAAAAGTAACCGCGCGGCGGACCGCAAAAGAAAATCAAGAATTCCTAATCGCATCGGCGAACCGACTCGCTACCGCTCAAACAGTAGGAATTCGTTGTTCATCAATCATAAAAAAGCGGTCGAAAAACTAATCTCGACCGCTTTTTTATGATTCTAAAATTCGGGATGACTCATGTTTGTGAAAATATTATTTTATGATTAGTCTACTGTACGAATCAAATCTTTTTTAACAGCGGTTTTGGTTTTGCTAATGGTATATGGGATACATCTAGCAACACCGCAGTCACAAGTTACTTTTTGGATGGTTACAGTATGGTCTGAAAAACAATCATTTGCATTAAATACTCGCACGGTATATTGCTGAACAACCGTTGTTGGATTTGGTACATCAGACCTTAACACTCCGTCAGTTGGAATAGCCGTCGAAGTAGCATATAGTTTTCCTCCTGTATAAGTTGCACCTGCACTAATATCATATCTCAAATTGGCACTAAATCCTGCAAGCTTTATTGTACCATCATTTTTAACAAGGTCTTGGTCACAAGTTGAATTGGTAGATGTAGCAGTAATACCCAGTGCCCTATCAAAAACAACTAAATTAATCATCGTAGTATTAGAGCATAATCCATTGCTTACTTCTACACTATAAATTCCACCTTGGCTAACTTGAACATTATTAAGCTGTGGACTTTGAATAGAAGAAGTAAAACCATTAGGACCCGTCCAAACATACGTAGAAGTAGCTGGCGTAACAGAAAGAATAACATTGGTACCTGCACAAACTGGTGAAGTCGAAGTTGATATCACAGGGTCAGGAATTGGGCTAAATGTTGCGACAACTGGTGTTCTGCTACCTGCTGGCGATTCACAACCACTCACTAAATCTTTACAAGCAACAAAATATGTTTTTGATGCAGTGACTGGTACAGTGAACGGACTACCTCCTCCTAAAATAACTACTGAACTTTGTGAATCATACCAAATAGGGGTATAACTAGGTGCGCAAGTAGCTTTTAAATCAAGGCTCCCAGCACCACATATTAATCCTCCTGCCACCGTCGCTGGTAATGGAGCAGCTGGAGTGCTACTCACAGAAATTGTCAACTGTGTTCTATTAGCCGTTGCAACTCCACAATGATTATCATTTGCTTTACAACCCACAAAGAATGAAATGGTTGAGGTAGCATTAAAAATAAAAGTATTCCCCGTACCCAACACAGTTGTTGAAGTTGCCGAATTATACCATTGTGGGATTAAACCAACTGGACAAGTAGCATTCAAGGTGCCAATACCGGGATTACAAAGAACCGACCCGCTTGACGTTGTTACCTTCGAACTAAAATCTAATGTTTTAAATGTCACATCGTTGTAACAAGCATCGCTACCCGACCAAATACGAACAGTATATTTAGTCCCTGGCTTTAAACCAGTAAATGTAAATGATGTTTGTCCAACACTTAACGTTTGGTTAGCACCTGCACCAAAAATTGGTGATGTACCAAAAGTTTCACCTTCTTTAATACTAGCTTCAATGACCTTTGATGCATTGTAAACTAGGTTTGAAATAGTAGCAGTACCATTGTTGTTAGGCACAAACCCTGTACAAGTTCCAAGCGTAAAGCTAATATCACTTGCAAGGACAGTGGGTGCATCACAACCAGCACATTTTAAGTTACCACATACGAAGGCAATAGATTTACCTTGTTCCCCAGGTTGATAAGCAATCTCAGTCGTAAAAGTGTTAGTCGTAACATTAAATTTTGATACACAGTCACCATAAAATGTAGTAATATATAAATTACCATCAGGTCCAAAAGCTAAATCGTATGCCTCTACATCTCCTACTGTTCCAGTGATAGAAGGAGTTATAAAATCGAATGAGGCAATCAAAGCCCCAGTTGTTCCATTATAATGGAATAGTTTGTCTGGACCAGTAGTTCCTGAGGCAACTGCCCAAAGAGTACCATCCGCACCAAAATTTAAACCACGATAGTTATATCCACTTGGAGCAGTAGTAAACAATGACGAAGGCCCTGCATAGCTTGAATCTACAGATTCAATTGTACTTAAACCACCTCCTGAAAAATAGTTTGTAGCTACAAATACTCTCCCGTTTGCAGGATTAACAGCTACACCCCACAATCCCACATCTTTATTTGTTAAACGGTTAGTACTATAAATACCTACTACTGTGTTTGTCGTTGTACTAACCTTTGATACACCCTGATAGCTAGTTACATACAAAAATTTCCTATCAGTAGACAACACCACATCTAGTAAATCCTGTCCTGGCACTGGTATAGGTGCCAAGTAAGCTCCTTTGGCTAAATCATACACTAAAATTTCTGATCTAAAACAGCAGGTAGCGATATAGGCTACGTTTTTAGTCGGGTCTACTACGATACCTTCTCCACCTCCACTTATTGAACAACCCACTGGCCCCGCACCAGTTCCACCAAAAGGGTATATCTCTGAACGACTACCTTGTGTAGCATTTGGCAATTCACTAACAATCATGTAGTATTTATCACATCCGAGAGGTGCATTCTGAGCTTTTAAGTAAAAAGAAGAGAGCATCGAACACAACAATATTACCAATGAAGTGATGTTGTTTGGAAAACGAGAGGAT
This sequence comes from Arcicella aquatica, assembly GCF_034928825.1. Taxonomy (NCBI): domain Bacteria; kingdom Pseudomonadati; phylum Bacteroidota; class Cytophagia; order Cytophagales; family Flectobacillaceae; genus Arcicella; species Arcicella aquatica. The sequence goes on from NZ_JAYFUL010000007.1 coordinate 169,342, forward strand.
TGTATTCTCTCATAAGAAAGTAAAGGTTTTATCACAATATTACGATGAATGTTTTGTTGGAAAAATACGCCTACCTTGGTTATCGGTAAGAAAAGGTTGAATAAAGTCTGATTGACTTTACTTAGCCATAATTTAAAATTGTTCATCATTTTATATTTGTATTTTTTCAAGTAATATATTTATCAAATTAGATTAATCTTATTTTTGGACTTTATTCCAAGGTAATGAATTAATATTCTTTCCTACTTTTTTGCCTTCTACTAAACCGACTTCATTATCTTGTCGGGTATGAATTCCTCCATATAAACGCGACATAGCAGATTCTTCGGCGGCAGCCCAAAACGATTTAAAACTTCTTGCTTTATAGTCTGTATTCCTCTCTGCATCTCTTGGTCTTCCTACGTGCGAATCATCAACGAAACTAAAATTTGGTCCATATAAATCTGTCAAAATAGTGGCCGTTGATGCACTTTGAACAGCATGCCCAGAATAATAAGCTGGGAAAGGCGGCTCAGGCCAATATAAATCCCAAAGGGTATCAATATTGAAATAAATAAAAGAATATGGCCGTTGAGCATTATAAATATATTTTGTTTTCCAACAATTAATAAATGAATCAGCCACCCCCATTCCAACTTTGGCATACGTTTCAGCCGCTTTAAATAAATCTGGTTTTGCCCCTTGAACAGCAAAATTAGCAATGTTATATGAATGTCCAGGTGGCGAAAATGTTTCCGAAGGGTCGTCTCCCCACCAGTTGGCTATTTCTTTTTCCTCCTGCGTCAATGTCTTACGTTTCATATAAACCTCATACATATAAGCATAGTATTTTGAATCAGTCCTATAGTCATAACCAATCATTGTTGGAATCGGCAATACTCCATTCAATGGCGCAAAGGTTCTGTTTTTGCCCCAATATGGATGTAAAGGAAGAGGAATCTTTGATTGCCCTTTAACAGGCGCTTTCCATAAACCTTTACCTACAGGCACTTTATAAGCTGTATCAAAATTCCTTTTATATCCTTCATGACCTCCGTCTGATTTCGACCATTCGAAAATTGCCTGAGCCACAGATAAACCAAAAGCTTTTGAACGTTCAGCTACTTTTTCATCAGTTGTTTTAAGCTCATTGTTATAAATAGCAGTCTCTAAAGAATCTATTGCATCAATGTTTTTCTTAGCAGATTGTTGATATAATTGTTTCAAAAGAAAGGCTTGCCCTGCATTTAGTGATAATGCCCAATTGTAAGTCTGCCCAATTGTAGGTTTAGGTAAGTTATTTAATCCTTGTAATTTCCCTGCTAATGAATTTTTCCCAACTGCCCCTGCCACTACACATTCATACATGGTTAAACCTAAATACCCCAAAGAACGTGAGCCATAAGTAGGCGAACCTCCGGGTGTATTTTTCATCGTTGTCAAAGCCATTTTTCCCCATAGAAGAGCTACTTCAGAAGAGACAACTTTTTTTACAGGCTCACTTGTTTGCACCTTATTTTTTATTGCTTGACCTTGAGCACTCCAATAGGACAAACAAAGAATCGACACAAATATAAAAGTTTTTATTAGTCTCTTGTCATAGAATATTTCTTGCTTAATAGGCAAGCACAATGAATTAGTATTAACGTATATATGCTTATTAATTATGTAAAAAATCATATTTTAAATTATCAACAGAAGAATTTCCAACAAAACAACATTAGCTAACAGCTAATGCAAACTCCTTAAGGCATCAAAAGTTATTAAAGTAACGTAGAATTTATTCATCAATTGATAAAAAGTAACCAAAACCATGCCAAATTATTGTCAATTTCGCATTAAAACCTATTCAATTCCTCATTTTAATGTTTTATTTTTAAAATTGCCTAAGCATTTCTTGAACTATCTATCCAATTTGAGAACCCTAAGACCCGCTGATAAAAAAAAATCCCTTTACTTATTCAGTAAAGGGACTTGCAATATTAGTATAATGGATTTTGAATCAGATTGCTATTTTTATTCAGCTCTTCTAACTTTATAGGCAAAAAGTAAGCCCTATCTTTCCAGTTCCTATCTTGTATATCTATCACTTTATAGTTAGGAGTACTTGATGTTGTTTTATCTGGATTTAATGGATACCTAATCTCTATCCCTTTGGCATTATCAAAAGTAGTAGGCGCTATCATCCATCGGCGAACATCAAAGAAACGATGATCTTCAAAAGCCAGCTCTACCCTTCTTTCATTTCTATAACGCTCTGACAACGCTTGTCCGCTTTCAGTTACGTCTGGCATTCCTGCTCTTTTACGAATCATATTCAAGTATTGGCGAGCTTCGGCATCTTGCCCTAAACCGATGCAAGCTTCTACATAATTTAAAATCACTTCGGTATATCTAATATATCTCCAAGGGAAATCTTGTTTTACGTATTGCGCATCAATCGTCTGATCAATAAACTTTCGAAGATAATATCCAGAATAAGTACCATTCCAGTCTTCAATAGGGCCTTTCCGCGTATCGAGACCAGCCACTACATCCACAGCATTAGACGTTGCGTTCCATTTTTCCCAAAACCCCACCTGTATTACTCCTTTAGGGTCTGATGCTGTTACATCTGAGGGACGTTTACGCCACTGAACGCCTTCATAAAGGATAGTAGCATAAAAACGTGGATCACGATTTTTGTATGGATTTTTAGCCTGTGTTGTATTTAACCAACTAAACTTAGAGCCGTCTTTCATTTCATAGGCATCTACCAGTTGCTGTAATGGCGTATTGCTTCCCCAACCATGATAACCATTTGGGTTATTAAACAAACCTGGGTTATACCCATCCCAACTATCTTCTGTTTTAGGCAAAAAGAATCTTACGAAAATATCTTCTACGTTTTCTTTCACCAAAAACATTTCTCCATAGTTTTTTGCAGTGGAGTCACCTGCTGCGGGACTGCCTTTGTAAATACTATACGCACCTAAATCGATTACAGCTTTCGCTGCGTTCTTAGCAGCTAACCATCTTGCATTGCGGTCACCACCAACATAACCAATCAATTCTGGATGTGTATAACTTCCTGCCCAAGTAGGTGTTTTATTGTACAAATCGCTTGCTGCATGTAATAATACTCTTGCTTTTAGTGCCAAAGCAGCCCCTTTGGTAGCCCTGCCTTTATCGGCTCCAGAGTTTGCCAATAATAGGTTTTGTGCTGCTTTATCGCAATCGTCAACAATAAATTTGATACAATTTTCATAGGTATCTCTAGCAGGAGTAAAATCATCAGACAACTTATAAGCTTTCGTAATAATAGGCACACCACCGTAAACTGATACAAGATTATGATATAAATAGGCTCTTAGGAAATATACTTCTCCTGTCAATCTTTTCTTTGTATCAGCGTTATCAAAGGGTGTATTTTCTATTTTTTCAAGAAAAAGGTTGCAGGCACGTATATACTTGTAAACGTTTGCCCAAATCATCCCTTTGTAGCGATTGCCCGACCAGAAATCCCAAACCGAATAGTCGCTGGCTGTGACTAAACATTTAGTAACGTTGCTGCTTCCAAAATCAGCATTATACATCGACTCATCGCTCAATGATGCCATCATCATATTACTGAAACCATGCGGAATGCCTAAATAAATATTATTGACGAAAGTAGTTACCAAGGCTTGGTCTTTCCAAACGGCATCTTCTGAAAACTGATCTAAAGGCTGAAGGTCAAGGTCAGTTTTACACGAAATAGTGTTAAGAAGCACTAAGGCAGTTGTAAGTAAAATATATATTGTTTTTTTCATCTGATTAAATGTTTATGTAATTCCTGCAATGAGTATTGATTAATCAGCACTCACCAAGAATTATTTGATCTTCAAGAATCAAAATTTAGAATGTAAACGAAAGCCCTGTATTAAGCACTTTTTGAAGTGGATAACCTTGTCCGCTTCCGCTTCCCATTTCTGGGTCAAAGTCTTTATAGTCTGGACTGAATGTCCATAAGTTAAGACCGCTCACATAAATTCTCGCTCCTTCTAAACCTAGTTTTTGACTTAGTTTTTTTGGAAGAGAATATCCAAATTGAATGTTTTTCAAACGGATATAATCAGTGTTTTTCAAGAAATAGGTATTTCTATTACTTACCCAATATTCATTACTACGGTTGAAAGTTCTTGGGCCGCTAGCATTTGGATTCTCGGGCGTCCAACGTTCGTTATAAAAACTTTTCAAGAAATTACCAATTTCACCCGACTCTGTAGAGATATAATTCACTGCTCCAAAAGCTCCTTGAAACAAAATGCTCAGGTCAAATTGCTTATAGCGAAGATTAGCCGAAAAGCCCGTTGTAAAGCGTGGAATATTACTTTTAGTATTTCTTATACGGTCGTTTCCATCAATTTTACCATCTTTGTTCACATCCTCAAAAATCACATCGCCCGGTCTAGCATTATCCCAATGTGGATAAGCATCCACCGATGCCTGATCTTTAAAAATACCAATAGCATTATAATACAAATCTGCCGTAGGATTTTTTGGGTCAGTAGGAATAGGATATCCTGTAGTTTTTTGATAATCTGGCGCACCGGGTGCTTCATCCCAGAATACAATTTTATTTTTTGAATACCCTCCGTTAAAACCAATCTGGTAACTGAAATCTCTTGACTTGTTATGATAATTAATATCAAACTCAAAACCTGTATTAGCTACCTTACCAATATTTTCGCTTGGCAATGATAGTCCCGTTGATGTAGGTACTGAGGCATTTCTTGGCCACAAAATTTGCGAACGAGTATTGTAGAAGTAGTCAGCAGAAAACGATAGTTTATCTTTTAACAATTGCATATCAAACCCAACATTGGCCTGATTGGCTACCTCCCATGTTACGTTTAAGTTAGGAATACGTGTTTCATAAAGGGTTTTGTTTTCTTGGTCTATGCCCAAAATAAGTGGCTGAGGAACCCCTCCGCTATTGGCAAAGAAACCATAAGAAGAAAGATATTGCCATTCTGAGATACGGTCGTTACCAGTTTGTCCCCACGATGCACGCAACTTCATGTTATCAATAAATGACACCTTATCTTTCCAAAATTCTTCTTCTGATAATCTCCATCCTAAAGAAACACCAGGGAAGAAACCATATCGTTTGTCGGCAGGGAAAATGTATGAGCCATCATAACGCCATACAAATTCGGCCAAATATTTTTCTTTATAATTGTAGTTTACACGACCAAAAAAGTTTCTACGTGCATTCTGTGAAGCTGACCCATTATTATCTTTCTGTAAATCTCCTCCTGCAAAAAGTTGGTCAATTGCCGTAGAAACAAAGTATCTACGATAGGCAGAGAATTTGTCCATTTGTCCAGAACGGGTCTCAGTACCAACCATAAACTTCATATAATGATGGCTACCAATCTGTCTTTCATAGTTCAGAATTGAGTTCATCAAAATACTATGATTATCCTCCATCTGTTCTGTTAAACGAGCATCATCAAAGCCTTTTTTACCTTTTACTAACACAGGTTTACCGCTAGCATCAACCGTCTGACCATCCCAAGAATACAAATACCAAGGAGTTTCAAATCTCTTATCAAAACGTAGCCCTTTGTCTATACTGGCAGTAGTCAAGAAAGATAAACCTTTCACCCAAGGAATCTGAATATTCAGTTTCATATTACTATTTAGGTAATACCATTTATCTCTATCATATCCTGTAGCATCAGTACTTACTACTGCTGGATTATCACCATATTCAATATCTGGACCAGGGGTTCCGTCTGGCCAATAAGCAGGCAAATTAGGTTTGCCACGCATCACCATTCTAAAAATACTTCCAGCATTACGTGTAGGATAATTTCTATCTTCCATTCTTCCAGAAACATCAAATCCAAAACTTATATTTTTGCTAATTTTAGCATCTATATTACTCCTAAAATCATATTGGTTGTATTTTGTACCACTGTTTTTATAGTAACCGTCTTGGCTTTTAGCACCGAACGATACAAAGTATTTAAAGTTATCACTCCCACCAGCAATACCAATGTTGGCATAGTTTTGTGAAGAGGATGGTTTTAATACAGCCCCAAACCAATCAGTATTAGGATAACGCCAAGGGTCAGAACCATCTCTAAATTTTTGCACTTCTTGTGCCGTGAATCTACCTGTTCTATTTGCATAAGCATCTATTTCATTGAGCATAGTAGCATACTCAGCTGCATTTGCCATTGCTGGCAAGCGGGTAGGCTGTCCAAAACCTTGATTAAGGTTAAAAGTAATCGTTGGCTTACCACTTGCTCCCCTTTTAGTAGTTACTAAAATAACGCCATTGGCAGCCTGAGCACCATAAATTGCAGCAGAGGCATCTTTTAAGATGGTTATACTTTCTATCGTACTTGGGTCTAATCTTTCAAGTGAACGACCAGGTACACCATCCACTACCACCAACGGACTGCTATCTCCTAGCGTGTTTACACCCCTGATGCGTAATGTTGCACCATCGTATCCTGGTTCACCACTTGATGTTACAGCGACTAGGCCGGGTAAACGCCCAACTAAGCTATTACTGACATTCATAGAGGGAGATTGTACTACCTCTGAACCTTTTACAGATACTACAGAGCCAGTCACAGTTACTTTTTTCTCAGTACCATATCCCACTACTACTACTTCATCAAGCGACTGGGCATCAGTCGACAACGTAATGTTTAGTACTGATTTACCACCTACCACTACTTCTCTTTTTTGAAAACCAATTGAGCTAAAAATCAAAATGCTATTATTATCGGGTACAGCTATTTTGTATTGCCCTTTAGCATCAGTGATGGCTCCTCGCTGGGTTCCTTTAATTAGGATGTTAACACCCGGCAATACTTGCCCCGTTTCGTCAGTAACGGTTCCTGTTATAGTTTGCTCTAAAATCTCAATACTTAATATATCATCACTTTCTTGGAGCGTATTGGTTGTAGAGGAGCTCCCAGTAGAACGATTGATGATGACCATTTTACCAGAAATCTCGTAAGTGAGGTGCAAAGGCTTAAACAGATTATCAAAAATTTTTGACAATTGAGCATTCTGGAAATCAACACTAATTTTTCTGTTTGATTGGATAAGCTTTGAGCTAAAAACAAACTTTACATCTGTTTGTTTTTCAATTTGGGTTAGTACACTTCTCATGCCTAACTCCTGAGCTTGCAATGTTACTCGTTGACTTAGAACATTTTGGGCATTAGTATTACTCGCAAGAGTGGAGCTCATAAGCCCGATTGCAAGAAAAACTTGAGTGAGTGTAATTTTCATAGCCGTAAGTAGTAACTTATGGATTTGTAATGTTTTTTTCATACATTTGGAGATGTTTTGTTTAGGTTGAATTTGAGCAAAACAATTCCCGCACTTTACCTAGTAAAGTGTTCATTGGCTGTAACCAAAAAGGGAATTTTAAGGTCGGTAATGCGGGAACATTACCGACTTTTTTTGTGGAGTCGGTTTTTAGTGTTTCATCTAGTTAAATAGTCTTGGTTTAATTAAAATTCAATATTTAGTTTAAGGTTTACTTTATTTGCAGCCTTTGCTATAAATTACAATCTGACCATCCAGAATTTCGTAACGAGCCTCAACTCCTTTACAGATAATATCTAGTTTGTCAAATAGTTGTAAGTCGGTTAACGAAGCTGTCAATGGGCAATTGGATAATAATTCTTCATCAAAAACGATGTCAATACTATAAGCTTTTTCTAGGGTTTGTAATACTTCGCTTACAGGCGTATCTTCAAATTCAAATTGTGGTTTTGTATTCTTTTTGATGGTAATTTTAGGGAGTTCAACCAACAATTTATCCATTCTTACTTCTTCGCGAGCATAAACAATCTTTTGATTAGGGGTCAACACTACGCCTTTCAATTCTCTACTTGTAGCTTTTTCTTCAACCCTCGTATCTGATTGGGCAAAGACAGATACTTTTCCTGTTTTTACTTCTACGGTCACTTCCTTTTCTTTGTCATAAGCACGAACAGTAAAACTTGTACCCAACACTTTGGTAATTAAACCATTAGCATACACTAAAAATGGTTTCTCTGGATTCTTAGTCACTTCAAAAAAAGCCTCGCCCGAAAGGTAGATTTCACGATTGTTACCCTCGAATTGCTTTAAATAACTAATTTTACTTCCTTTCTTCAGTAAGACTAAACTTCCATCTATTAGCTGAATTGGCAAAGGGCTTTCATGGTCGTTCTTTACTTCTATTAGTTTCTCAGGATTAGCAGCAACGTGTTTTTCATAAATTCCTTTTGGCTCGTTTATCTCATTCAATAATTGATGATAAGTAATGCCTAAGCCAATGATTATGGCTATTAAAGCAGCTACTTTAAGCCATTGATTTTTACTTGTGCTGAACCATCTTATTTTTTTAGTCGTATTATTCTCTTGCTCATCAATTTTTGAAACAGTATTTTTTACTAATTCTTCTACCTCTGTTTTTTCTAATGATAGGTCTTTAATAACCAGTGCTTTTACAATTGACTTCGCTTTTTCTACTTGAGGCGTTTTTTCTGGATTTGCCTCTAACCATTTTTCCCAAAAGGCATTCACTTCTCTGTTTGGACTTAATACCCAATTTCGGAAATTAATATCCCACACAAAGTCTTCTGTATTGAAGTCACGATAATTTTTCATATAGCTTAATAATACCTTTCTATATAGCGTTAGACATCAATGGTACACAGATACCATAAATTATTAAAAAAAATATAAAAAAAGTTAAATTAACTATTTTGAAGCCTTTATTAGCGTAATAAAAGCGGTAAAAACAACGCAATAAACTCGGTAGTCCAATATTTTTTGAGTTGTTTAATAGCCATCTGAAGAAGATTTGAGGCTGTCTGAGGGGCAATATCCATAATCTGAGCGATTTGGTCACGCTCTAATTCTTGGAAAAATTTAAGATAAATAACTTCTTTTTGTCTTTTTGGCAAAGTTTCAATTACTTGTTTAATGCGTTGGGCTAGCACCAAACTTGTTTCATCCTGAATAAATTTTTCTTCAATAGAAAATTCAATATCAAAAATATCATTTGCTTCAGTATAAGGGTCAGAAAAACGAAGTTGAAGAGATGCTCTATGAATTCTTCTTCTTAACGAAGCCATCAAATAAGGTTTTACAACAATTTCATTTGATAGGTGCTCACGACGCTCCCATAGTTGCAAAAATAAATCTTGAATACAATCTTTAATAAACTCCTTGTCCTTAGAAAATTTTGAGCCATAATGAAATAATGATGAAAAATTAGCTTTCATCAATTCCTCGAATGCTGACTTTTCTCCTTCAAGAAATCTAAGCCATACGAATTGGTCAATATAATTTTCAGGATTTAGATTAGAGAGTTTCATAGTAATTTGGACATAAGCAATTATGTTAACTGTAAACCAGCAATGATAACTGTGGAAATTTACAAATAAATATTGAAATACTTAAATTTATGTTAATAAAATCTTAATCTGTCATGATATCAATACCATACATAAAAATGTAATGATAGTTTCATCCTGCAAAATTTTGATTGACTAAAACCACAGCGATATACGCTAAGTAAAATCTGTTATTATTATAAAGAGATTTTAAGCATTTCAATACTCAACTATTTATATTATAATAAATTATTGGAAAAGTTCTGGTTAAAAAAATGGTTAATGGAAATAAAAAAGCCAAAAACCACAGTAAACTGTAATGGTTCTTGGCTTTTCGTGAAACAACAATTACGCAATATTATTTCACTGATAATATTTTAAACTCTGTCCTCCTATTTTCCTGATATTGTTCTTCCGTACAAGGCACTCCGTCGATGCATTCATTAATGGGTTGGTTTTCCCCGTACCCTTTAGCCACAAGGCGATTAGGGTCTATGCCGCTTTCAACCAAAAAATCGACAACAGCTTTGGCTCTTTTCTGTGATAACTCCAAATTATAGGCCGCACTCGCCCTTGAATCCGTGTGTGAACGAATCTCAACTTTCATAGTAGGATATTTCTGGAGAATTGGCAAAAGCGTATTTTCTAATTCTTGGGCTGCATCAGCACGGATAAAATACTTATCAAGGTTATAATAAATATTATTTAGTTTGATAATATCTCCTTTGCCATACATTTCTTGTACATGTTGGCGATTATCTATGTTCTTAATTACTTCGCTATTGGTAGCATAATTATCTTTTTCAACCGTTAACTTGTTTTCTGTTTCGGGTTTAACTTCAAATTCATACCCTCCATCTTCACCCGTAATGACGGTTTGCTTAGTCTTGTCTTGCTGGTTTTCTAAGGTTACTTGCACACCAGCAATTGGCTTCTGATTTACTTCCGACTTCACAATACCTTTTAATACCGAAGTATTAGATTTTTCAAGATAAATAGCCAAGGTAGTATTCTGAGCAGTATTACTTCTGGTAGAGAACGTAATTGAATTCATCTGGTAGCCTTCTTTAATCGCCTTGAACTCATACTCAGATAGCGATTGCAAGCAAATTGACATCGCTCCTTCTGCATTAGTCACTTTCAATTCTTGGTTTTCTCCATTAATTACACTTCTAATGTCAACCTCCTCTAAAGGCGCTTTCGTCAAAGCATCATACACCATAATATTTAATGGATGGCACTCTCTTCTAAAACTATAAATATTGTCATCATGAATGCCCTTTTTACGGTTTGATGAAAAGTATCCTGAATTTCTAGCACCATCAGTAATCAAGCCGAAATCATCTTTTTCAGAGTTTAAAGGAGCACCTACATTTACTACCGTTCCAACGAATGCACCATCTTTTCTTTCTGCATAAAAAATATCTAATCCGCCGAGCCCTTCATGTCCATCTGAGGCAAAATATAGGTTATCGTTCTCATCGATATAGGGGAACATTTCATTTCCTTCTGTATTAATTTCCCGTCCTGCATTTACTGGCGTTCCCCATCTTCCATTGCTATAGTCAACTACATAAATATCTGTTCCGCCAAAACCACCTGGCATATCAGAAACAAAATATAGTTTGGTATTATCTACATTCAATGCAGGATGCCCACACGAATACTCATTGCTATTAAAGGGCAACTCTTTTACATCGCTCCAATTTGTTCTGTTTAAATTGGCAATATATAATTTTAGTCCATTCGTGCCACTTTTTGATTGCCTAGCCTTACCATTGTTATAGTTATTTCTTGTAAAAATAACCCGTTTCCAATCTTTAAAAAAACTCACTGGCCCTTCATGGTATTTTGTATTGAGCACTCTGCTAAAATCTTCAATTTTGCTTAATGGTAGGTCTTGTGCAACTGCTTCATTATTACTGGTGCTTGACGACATTCCCCCTAACGATGTAGCACCCTGTAAGCCCAATTTGGGCGATAACAAAGCTGTATCGGTAGCAATGTATAAATTTAGAAAGGGCGTTTGGTTCCATCCAAAAACACGTTTTATTACCCCAGATTCGTCACGAGCCGAGCAAAAAACTAAACCTCCTTTGTAATACATCGGACTAAAGTCTGCTTGGCGAGAATTAATATTGAGGTATTCGATTTTATAGGAAGATGAATCTCGGTAAAACTGACTCATGTCCATGTATGAAATCGTAAAACGCTTTCCTCTTAAATCAGCTTTTTGTTTTTCGCCATACAATGAATAATATTTCTGTGATTCACGATATTTTTGATTGGATGCTAAGGCCTGAGCATAATACAGATAAATCTCACTCTCAACATCTGGATAATCTTTAATGATATTGAAATATACTCTTTCTGCATTTTTAGTATCTTGTATTTTCCGATAAGAAAAACCCAGTTTTCTTAATGCTTCTAAGGTGCTTTGAATGTCTTGGCTTTCACGTAAAAAATCTTCATACAAGCGAATAGCTTCAAGATAACTTAGCTTTTCAAATTGGTAATTGGCAGCCTTTAGTTTGGTTTGAGCATAGACATCCCCAAATGTGCCAAGCAAAAACACACATAAAACTAGACCTATTTTATAGATTTGGGTTATCATTATAGTAATGGTATACTACCTATAAATGTGTTGAATGATAATTGTTTAACAGTATTATTTATCTAAAATAACAAACAATATCTCAAAACTAGCACAAGATATTTAGGTTTTAAGATTAAAACCAATAAAAAAGGTTTGGAAATTCATCCAAACCTTTACTTTCACTAGGTAAATGATATTTTGAAGTTTAGATTTTAACGGCTTGTCTAGCAATTAATTTCCATTCTTTTTTAGTTTTTTGAAAAACAAGCAAAATACCTAATTTCACCGTTGCTGGTACATTACGATTATTCGTTTCAGCGTATAACTTATGGCGAACAATGGCAGTATTACCAATAATTTTGATTGTTTGTTCTGTCAAATTCATTGTTTTGAAATCAGAATCGCCGTTCATCAAGGTCTCAATTAAATGAGCCTTTCCTTCCAAGCTTCCGCCCGAATGTCCGTAACTCAAATCATCATCCAATATTTTTTCTAGTGTTGCTTTGTCTGCATCCACTACAGCTTTTCTAAATGTCTCGACGGCAGCAGCTACTTTTGCTTCATCATCTGTTTGTGCTTGGCTCATGGTTATCGTTCCTAATAAGATGGTACTTAATATTAATAGCGTTTTCATTATGTTAAAATTTATTGTACGAATACACATTATTTATTTTTTACTCTGTGTTTTAGTATTGCCTTTTTGCAACAACCAAACTGATAAGTTTTTAGCTGCTTTGAAATTTTCAAATTCCATTGGCAAACGTTTTCCGTTTAAGTATTCATTGTAAATCCAAGGGTCACCAATGGCAAATACTGTTCCTTTGCCTACTTTGGCTACTGCTATGATAACGTCGTTACCTTCACTAATAGTAGCTTTTGCTGGTGCTTTTACCGATAAAACAGATAATTCTTTTACGAATACTTTACTAACATCTTTAAAAATAGGGTGATTAGCAGGTATTGTTACACGTCCTTGTTCATACACATTATTTTTCACCATATTGATACTTTTGTTAGTAAACTGAATACCGAACTTAGCAGCCAGTTTATTGAAATGTGGCAATTCAACATTAGCAGAATCATTAGCCATCAATACTAAAGTACCCCCAGCTTTTACCCAGTTTTCAATCGCTGTAATATCCTGTGCTTCTACAAAATTAGGGTTTGGTGTTTCCTTTTTAGTATCAGGGTCAACAATGATATAAACATCTAAATCTTTTAAATTTTCGGCTCTTGGTGCAGTCGAAACTGTACGTAATTCAGCACCATAATTTTCAAAAATACTTCCCCATAAGGTAAAGCCAGAATCTTTACCATCATACCATGTATAATGATATGGCTCAGTAATGCCTTCACGAGTAGTACGCATTTCGTGGTTGAAATAATTATCTAACCCTACTTTTTTACCTGCACCTACCCCTAAATCTTCAGCAATTTCCATTTCAACGCTTGCCATGATGAATGGAGCCATACCTTTTAAGTCATCACGACGGATAGGCTCTTTAAGGTAATATTCATAGCTACCGTCACGGTATGGATTTCCGCCTAAGCCACTTACCAATACTACTTTTTCGAGATGATTGATGCCATTGCTTTCTGTAGAAATAAAGTTTCTTAAAATTCCATCATATCCTTTTTTAGCATTTTGATAATAAGCCTTATCGATATATCCCATTCTAGCACCTTTTGCCAATCCATAAACCATCATTGAAGAACCTGATGCTTCAAGATAATTGCCTTTACCATTGATTTTATCCACAACTTGATACCAACAACCTTCTTTCGGGTCTTGATATTTCACGATAGCAGCCGCTAGTCTTTGATAAATTGCGATTAGCTCCTTACGTTTTGGATGGTCTTTTGGGAAAGTATCCAACACATCTGCTAAAGCCATGATGTACCAACCGATTGAACGTCCCCAGAAGTTTGGAGAAACACCAGTAGTTTTATCTGCCCATTTTTGTTCGCGACTTTCGTCATAACCATGGTATAACAAACCTGTTTTAGGGTCACGGGCATTTTTTTCCATCCAAATAAATTGGTTGGCGATATCATCAAAATTCTGTGGCTGATTAAAAGCTTTGCTATATTCTGCATAGAAAGGCTCTACCATATACAAACCATCTAACCACATTTGATTTGGATAAATTTGTTTGTGCCAAAAACCTCCTTCTTTAGTGCGTGGTTGTTCAGATAACTGTTTTCTAAGTAAATCGGCAGCTAATTTGAATTTTTCTTTCCCCGACTCACGGTAAAGCATTACTAAAGAACGACCACCAGTAATATTATCAGAATTGAAGTTATCGTATCGGTATGTCTTGATTTCACCTTTATCGTTTACATAAGCATCCATGTTGTTCAAGATAAAACGATAATATTTAGCGTCGCCAGTACGATACCATACTCTTTCAATGGCTTTCAAAAGAATAGCTTGTTCATAGTCCCAACGAGCGCGCTTTCCCTCTTCTTTGTACGTAATAGAGTCTTTGTGAACATCTAGCATAATATCTGCCATCCTCGTAGACCATTTCGTTTGTGCAAACGAAGTATTCATCGAAAAGAAAAGGCAAATTCCAGCAAGAATTATACTACACTTGCTAACAATAGGAATGGTAAAAAAAAGTTTTCTTTGCATTTTTTGTTAAATAATTATTTGTTGTGAGCTGTAAGCAATGAGTTGTGAGTGATGAATTGTGAGTTTAAAATTGTCCTTGCCTAAGTAAGTTGTCATCAAACGGTAACAATTGATTAGGAAAATCAAACATTAATATTCAATACTTTAATTGATACAACAACATCGTTTATTTTATATTAAGTAATGAACCTAAACGACATCCGTGTAGAATAATTTAGTGATAATCAAACAATTAATCGCTAAATCACTCATTCACTAAATCACTCAATTCCTCTATTACTTAAATCTCTACTTGAGCATTGCGTGGAGCAAAAAGATGCATAATTCCCCAAGCTAAAATATATGCACTTCCACATAATAAAAAGATGATATTATACCCTGCATTGATATCACCGGAGGCTTTATAAGTATCCAGTAATGAACCAACTACAAAAGGGAAAATCATTCCTCCTACAGAGCCAGCCATCCCACCAATACCGATGACAGAACTAATTGCTTTTTTAGGAAACATATCAGATGCTACGGTGTAAATATTAGCACTCCAAGCTTGGTGAGCCGCCGCCGCAATACTGATTAATGCTACAGCTTCCCAGATGTTAGTGGCATAACGGGCAGCCATAATTGGTACCACACAAATAGCAAAAATAAACATCGATACTTTTCTGGCTTTGGGAATTTCCCAACCTTTTTTGATAAAGTATCCTGACAAATATCCTCCACCAATACTTCCGATGGTAGTAGCTGTATAAACCAAAATCAAAGGCAAGCTTGGTTTTTTCAAATCTAAATTAAACCTCGTTGAAAAATATGACGGCAACCAAAATAGGAAAAACCACCAAATAGGGTCTGTCAACATTTTTCCAAAAACAAAAGCATAGGTTTGTCTAATGCCAAAAAGCTTTATCCAAGTAACAGGCTTTTCATTAGCATTCACGGGTTCAGCATCACTATGAATGTGATCATATTCAGGTTTCTCTAATTTTTTATGCCTCGATGGAACCTCATAATAAATTATCCAGAAGATTAACCAAACAAAGCCTATTCCACCTGTAATGATAAAAGCCATTTCCCAACCATAAGAACCCAAAATCCAAGGTACCATAATAGGTGCTACTACTGCACCAATGTTAGCTCCTGAGTTAAAGATACCCGTTGCCAAAGCTCTTTCTTTTTTAGGAAACCATTCAGCCGTTGCCTTAATGGCTGCTGGAAAGTTGCCCGCCTCCCCTAAACCAAGCGCTGCTCTAGCTAAGCCAAACCCGAAAGTACTTTTTGCAAACGCATGAGCAATGGCAGCAAGACTCCACATAATCACAGAAATTGTATAGCCCAGTTTTGTACCTATCTTATCAATAATACCACCAAAAGCCATTAAACTCAGTGCATAAGCGGCCTGAAAAGCTATTACTATTCTACTATAATCTGTTTCTGTCCAGCTAAATTGTTTTTCTAAAGTTGGTTTCAAAAGACCTATCACTTGTCGGTCTAAATAGTTGATGGTTGTAGCAAAAAAAAGTAGCGCAACTATTTGCCAACGGTACTTACCAATTGTCTTGTTCATTTTTTTGGGGTTAGACTATAACATTTAAGCAATTAATATTTCATCTCTATCTAAAAATGAACATTAATCATACTTCACTAAAAGGGAAAAACACTTATTTTTTACTTGATTTATAAAAAATGATTCCAGATTAATGAGTAATTATACAGTATTTAAGCCTTATTCTTTTAATAGAAATTATTGAAAAATATTTTCCCCCAAAAAAGCGTTTTAGTAAACTAGTATAACTAGATTATTTCAAGAAATGGCATTTTGTTCTATTGTCTGTTCTGAACAAAGGTTTAGATAAACATATCTCTTAAAGTAGAAGGATACAAACATTTTATTGAATATTTTTCGTAAATCTTTTCGGGAACGTTGCCATTCATACAAAATTTAAATTTCTATATTTGTAGGATAACATATTTAGCTAAAAATTGTCATCTCAACATAGAAAAAACGGCACGAGAAAAGGAATCAAAAATTTGTACAATTCAAAGAAATAACATTTTGGAACATATTACCATTAAAGATATTGCTAAGGCCTTGAGCCTCTCGACTTCAACCGTTTCGAGAGCATTAAGAGGGAGTCATGAGATTAATCCAGAAACCAAACGCTTGGTGATGGAATATGCCGAAAAGTTTAATTATCAGCCCAATCCAATTGCCTTAAGTTTAAAAGAAAACAAGAGCAGATCTATCGGTGTAATAGTCCCTGAAATTGATAATCCTTTCTTTTCACAGGCCATTAATGGCATTGAAGATATTGCTTATAACAAAGGTTATCAGGTAGTTATCTTTCAAAGTCATGAGTCATACGAAAGAGAAGTAATTAATACACAGCATATTACATCAAGACGGGTAGATGGTTTATTGATTTCATTGTCGGGACAAACGACTAACGTAGAGCATTTGAAAAACTTGCATGACAAAGGTTTACCCATCGTTTTATTCGACCGTATTTCGGATGAAATAGATACACATAAAGTGATTTCAGATAATTTTGAAGGCTCGTTTACAGGCACCGAACATTTAATCAAGACGGGAAGAAAAAGAATTGCCCATATTGCGGCTTCGCCACATTTATCAATTTCCAAAGAGAGAGTAAAAGGTTATTTAGCAGCCTTGGCAAAATATAATATTCCTGTAGATGAATCTTTGTTGAAGTATTGTAATTATGGTTTACAAGATATTGAGTTTGTAATAGACCAACTTTTTACCAACGACAATCCGCCAGATGCCATCTTTACGGCGAGTGATAGGCTGGCATTAGGTTGTTTGAGTACCCTGCAAAAAAGAGGAATTAAGATTCCCGAGGAGGTAGCTTTGATAGGTTTTACTAATTTAAAAGTGGCTTCTCTCCTAGCGCCATCACTAAGCACCATTGTACAACCAGCTTTAGAGATGGGTAAACGTTCGGCTGAATTATTGTTTGAGCTAATAGAAAATACATCTAAACTACCCAAAAAGTATCAAACGTTTAAATTATATACAGAATTGATTATCAGGAATTCTTCTGAGAATAAGGTTCTGATTGATTTATAAGTAGTGATTAGTAAATGATCTGCCGTTGCGGTAGTATTTCAATTTACTAGTTATCAGTTATTTACGTCAAATGAAAACGTTGCTTAAATTGTATTGATTACTTAAGAATCTTTTAACAAGTTATGTTCAATTTATTTAGTCCTTTCAATGGTAAATTGAACCAATCCAGCCAATGATTTTCGGTAGATAGAATCAGGGAAGGTAGAAAGAATATTCTGTGCTTCCTCCACGATGTTTTTCATCACTTTAGTGGCATATTCTAAGCCTCCAGATTGTTTTACGAATGAGATGACCTCTGCTACCTTTTTAGGGTTATCAGACTCGTTCTTGATGATATTAATGATATTACGCTTGGTACTCCAATTGGCTTTGTTTAGAGCATAAATCAAGGGCAATGTCATTTTCTTTTCTTTAATGTCAATCCCTAAAGGTTTACCGATTTCAGCATCACCATAATCAAACAAATCGTCTTTGATTTGAAAGGCAATACCTACCTTCTCACCAAAAGAATGTGCTTTGGCAACAGTTTCTTCATCTGCCCCTACCGAACTAGCACCAGCGGCACAACAAGCAGCAATAAGGGTTGCCGTTTTTTGACGGATGATTTCAAAGTAAACGTCTTCGGTAATATCCAGTCGGCGAGCTTTTTCAATCTGTAATAATTCTCCTTCGGTAATTTCTTGGAAAGCCGTAGAAATGATTTTCAGGTTTTCAAAATCGTTATGTTGAACCGACAATAAAAGTCCTCTGGTTAATAAATAATCACCTACCAAAACGGCAATTTTATTTTTCCAAAGTGCATTTACCGAGAAGAATCCACGGCGGTAATTAGAATCATCCACCACATCATCATGAACCAACGATGCCGTATGTAATAATTCAATTAAAGCAGCACCACGATAGGTTTTTTCAGTGATTTCTCCACAAATTCCAGCTGATAAAAACACAAACATCGGGCGTAATTGCTTGCCTTTGCGTTGTACGATATAATTCATAATCGTATCCAACAGCATAACCTTCGTTTTCATAAACTCCTTAAATTTTCCTTCGAAAGCATTCATTTCAGTAAGGATAGGAGCCTGTATTTCTTTGATAGATAAATTCATGATATTTTTAAATGGCTTGCAAATTACGCTTTTCTCTAAAAAAATGTATATTGCCTTAATTAATAACCTAAATTTATTTTTTTAGTTCGTTATTCAATGAATCGTTTGTTTTGCTAAATTGTTCATTCATAAGTGCATACCAAACCTTGACTGGAGTATTAAAAATCAATATTTAATTATGAGTAAAATTTTAGTTTTGGCGGGTGGGTCGGTAAAAGGTGCGTATCAAGCAGGTGTTGTTAAAGCAATTTTTGAAACAGGGTTTTCCCCAGATGCCATTTATGGTGTTTCTGCAGGCAGTATGAATGCGTCTTATCTGATTAACAGTTTTGGCAGACAAAGTATTGAAAATGATGGCTATATTAACTTAAGTCAATCATCAAAGGATTTATGCGATTTTTGGATAGACAACATTTATGCCCCCGAGTGTTTGTCACTAAGAAGAGGTACTTATGAGTTAGGGTTAAGTGCTATTCGTAGGAATTTTGAAGGTTTATTGGATACAACACCTTTGAGAGAAATTTTGAATAACAACATTTCTATGCGAAACCTTAATGCTAGTCCTGTACAGCTAAAAGTTGGTGCTGTGGATATTATTAATGGCAATATGGTTTACGCCAATCCCTCTTATGATCATTTTCTAGATTATATCATGGCATCCTCTGCTATTCCTATTTTGATGCCCGTAGTTAATATTGGTGGACAAAATAATATGGCTTTTCTAGATGGAGGTATGCGTGATGTAGCCCCGGTTAAAAAAGCTATTCAAGATGGCGGTACTGAAATTATTTGCGTAGCCTGTCATACGCGTAATATTGACGGAGGATATTTCCCTTATGGCAATTTGTTAGCTTTGGTTGACAGAGTAATGGATATTGCTGTAAATGAATGTTTGAATGCCGACTTAGACTGGGCAGAGTTTAGAAATGAATGCTTACCAGCCGACGGCTCACCAAGTCAATTTGGTATTTTGGCAGGGCAATCCAGAATAAAATTAAAAATCATTCGCCCTCAACATCATTTGAACATTGATATTCAAGCCTTTAATAGTGATGATATTAAAAGGATGATTTTATTAGGTTATGAACAGGGAATGGAGGAAATGAGAGGGTATAAGTTGTAGTTTTTAGTGATGAGTTAGTGAATTGTGAGTGATGAGTAAACTATTGGCATATCACTAAATAAAGCTCTCCCATTATATTAGAAGAGATGGTTTGTTGGAATAGTCTGACATGGTTATAATATGTTTTTATATTACTATAATGTAGCTTTACCCAAAGCTTTAAATGTAATTATTTGATAATTACGTATTTTATGGATTAATTCAAGTGTATAATTAGTTTGTTTTTAGAAAAACGTGAATATGCATATACTTACGAGTTGGAAGTAATTTTATGAAGAAAGACATTGAATACGAAAAATTCACTCAAGAGATTTATCAATCTTTAATTAATGTTCAAGGGCTAACAACAATTGAGGTTAAGCATAACATCAAGATAAAAGGCAGATCTGGACAAGAACACCAAATTGACGTTTACTGGGAATATGTAATTGCAGAGATAAGACACAAGGTTGCTATAGAGTGTAAAAACTATAACTCTGTTGTTTCAGTTGGCAAGGTTCGCGATTTTTATGGTGTTCTGGCTGATATCGGAAATATTAATGGTATAATGGTGACTAAAGAAGGTTATCAAAAAGGGAGTAAAGAATTTGCCAAGCATTATGGTATAAACCTTAAAGAACTAAGAGAACCGAAAGATGATGATTGGAAAGGAAGAATAAAAACCATTGTTGTAAATATGGAAATGGTTTTGCCAAAAATAAAAAGTCGATTTATCATAGTAGATGAAGAATGGGTACGAGCAAATATTAAGCTCCCTGAAAATGAAACTTTTAATTATTCAATTGGTGGAATGGCTGATGAGCTTTGGGTACTCGATTCTAATGAGAACAGGTTAAAGAACTTTAATCAGTTAGACCAAGAGTTACCTCAAAATTGGAAAGCAGAAAAAGACTTGGAGCATTTCTACAATTTTGATGACGGGTATATAAAAGTTGAAAAATTTGGAAAAATTAAAATTAAGTCTATTCAATATAGATATGATGTAAATATTAGTTTCGATGAAGAGTTAATAATAAATGGGCAAAAAATAGCAAAAGCAATATTAAAAGATGCTTTGACTGGGGAAATAAAATTCTTCAATAAAGATGGAACTATTAAATAAAAATAGCAGGTAATAAGGTATTAACCAAAGCGGGACTAAAGCAATACAACTGGTTTAATGGTAGTAATTCAACATTTGTAATTCAATTGAACTTTAGTGCTAAAATCTGCCACATAGCCAATCAGAAAACCTTATGCGGTAGCTTAAAACGATACAGCAAACAATAATAAACAATGGCAAGGACAAGACACGAAAGAATAAATGACTTTGATGAATTTTTCAGGACTGCTGTGGCGACTTTTAGTGGCTTTGGTGAAAATGACACGAAAGCCACTAAATTTCAAAATATTTATGTGCTCAATATTTGCCCTGGCAGTCGTGCCGGTGGGACAAATAATCGAGTAGTAGAAATTTTTTGGGGTAGCAGACCATTTGAAGCAATTACACAAGGACGAAATTGGACAGCTTTAACAGAATACGGAGCAACTCTTTTATACGAACGTGATGATAGTGGTTTTGTAGTTGTTTCAATTTTCCCCGCGAACACAGACAATAGAAAACCTATTGAAAGCAGCATTACCCTTGACATTCGGTTAGACCCAATTAAACTCAAAAACAAATCGTATTTAAAGAAAAATTGGAAAGAACTAATGGCATATATGGAAAGCACAAGTTTAGACGGCAATCCTACATTCTTACAAAGACAAAGAGTTTCATATCTACGGACTTTCAAAAACTTGGTAATTGACAATAAATGGACACCGACTAAACTTTCTGTATTCGTTAGAGAAGTTTTTAAATGGGTTTTGACCGTTGGGTTGAGTGGAATAATTATTTATGTATTAACTCAATTGACACAACCCACGACAACAGAAACAGAAATTCAATTGAAAAAAGTAAATAAAAATTTAGAAGCTGTTTCTAAAAAGCTCGACAAAATTTCACAAGGTAATTTCAACTTAAAAACAATTTCAATCACTGCAGATAGTCTCGCTAGAAAGTCAAAAGAAATATTAGAACCAATTGTGAAGCAAAAGACAAAATAACTAAGGAGAAGAAAGCTGGCTACATAACAATCGTTTTGCAAAAGCGAGGGTTTTGTGCTTCTAAGATAATGAAGTGCAATTCACGCCTTTATTAGGCTTTCCTTTATGGTTTTAATTATCTAACAATCAACACGTTATAAATAAAACAACCCCGAAAAAGTGTCAATACTGGCAATTTTCGGGGTTTTTATGTATTTTGTTTCTGCTAGAA